>NZ_BAAGIC010000021.1:0-81998 GCF_054658315.1 Sessilibacter sp. MAH1 | reverse complement strand
ACGATGCATCGCCGATGGTAGTGTGGGGTCTCCCCATGTGAGAGTAGGTCATCGTCAAGCTCTTAACTCTAAAAGGGTCATCCTAACGGATGGCCCTTTTTTTATGCCTTCTTAAAAACAATCTATATACCCTTCAAAAATAACTCGCTAAATTAAAACTCTCATCTACTAGTTAGATTACTCAGAATAGTTAGCTATTTTTGGTTAGCCCAGCGTTAATGCGATCGCTCTAGAATCCTTAAAAGAGTCTTTCGAGCGTCTCGATGTTATTGGAATTGGCTGTAGAGAGTTTTTCTCAAGAATGTCCAATCATCTATCTCTGTGGCTCTGGTTCTATTACTAGTGGCCTATCTCTGTTTAAGTCTATTCGTTTTGTTAAACGCCGCTATGACTTGCTAGTTTCAGTCTTTTTTAACCACAGCTCCCGGGAATTTAAATGTTGCGACTAAAATCGATTACAATTTGCCGGCAACTTACCTTTATTAAATGAAAATGAGGAGGTCAATGTTGCCAGAAAATGAATGATAATGGCGGCAATAATTTATTCGTATTTGAAGTTCGGGTATTACTCATACTCATACTCATACTCATACTCCATTAGCGATCAATGCAATCCTCTCGTTATATAATTGCAGTAATTAATTACGATAAATCGGCTTCGGATTTATTTCTGCTATTAAACAACGCAAATGTATTTCTAGTAATAATGGCAAAGATTGATCGGTGAGAACCGCGCGAATTGACGGTTGCTTGTATGCTATGAATACGTCGTTATTTCCGGCCATAATTACTTACTGCGTTTGAAACTTGATTAATTAAATGGTTTTGCTATTTATTAGATTTCTTCTAACAAGTGGCGGGCTTTATCTGAAATATTTAATTAACTCTGACTGGCGATATTTCCGTATAAGTACATTCCACCAGATACGGATTTGGGTACAAAAAAGCCCGGCGAACCGGGCAAAGTTATGGCGAGTGATTAAGTAGAGATGAAATAAAGGTGTTATGAAAAGGCGCTTTAAAAGCGAGATACAAAGTTATTGCTTGTATTGGTTAAAAAGTCGATGTCTACACGGCGCTCAAGAGCGTAAGCTTCGCGGTCACCTTTTTGGGCTTGGGAGAAATTTGAGCCTTCGCCGCGAGTGATAATTCGAGATTCTTTTACACCCATCACCAATAATTTATCTTTCACCGACTTCGCACGATATTGCGAAAGAACATTGTTGTAGTCGTCGTTACCACGTGGATCGGTATGGCCAACCAGTTCGATATTGATATCGGGGTTTTCCATCAGCACTTCCGCAATGGCATCTACAACGCCTTCAGCATCTGTGTTTAGCTGGTCCGAATTGGTGCTGAAGAACACGCGCATTGGCAGTGTTTCTAGTTGTAGCTTGTAAGGCTCTGGTTGGCTGTTTTGGTCTACCAATAAAGCTTGGTTCACGGCGAGTTCCTCTTCTAAATAAGCGATTTCAGATGTTGCGGCTTTAAGGGATGCAGTAGATTCATCCGCTCTTTTTATCTCATCGCCAAGATACGCTCCTGCAAGTGAGCCGATAACAAAGCCTACAGGTCCTCCGACAATGGTGCCAACAATGGTTGATGTCGCAAAGGTGGCTCCTTGTTTTGCTTCGGTAGCGGTGGTTGCTGCTAACGATTGCGTGGCGCCAGTTACAAGTGCAAGTGAAAGAGTAGAAAGTGCGATTAGTTTTTTCATGTCCGTTTCCCGTGAATTTAAAAATCTGTGTGTTTTGTTTCGATAGGGTTATTAAACACAGGGAAGTAGGCTTCGGAATGGGTGCTTTAGGGCGAGTCAGCGATAGAATGTGGCAGAATATGGCAATTGCAGATTATTACGGGCGTAAAAAAAGCCGCATGAGCGGCTTCTTTTGTTGTTTGACGACAAGCTAATCTTAAGCAGCGGTGCTTAATGCTTTAACTTGAGCGTTCAAACGGCTCTTGTGACGAGCAGCTTTATTCTTATGAATAATGCCTTTATCTGCAATTCGATCGATTACAGGTACTGCAGCCGTATACGCTGCTTTAGCTGCTTCTTGGTCACCGGCTGCAATGGCTGCATTAACTTTTTTAATATAAGTACGCACCATTGAGCGCAGGCTGGCGTTATGCTTACGCGCTTTGTCGTTTTGGCGAGCACGTTTTTTTGCTTGAGGTGAATTTGCCACCGTGTTGCTCCTGTGAATGGGCTGTTAAAACTAAGGACGCAGCATTATGCGTTTTTTTTAGTCTGTGTCAATTCGAATTTTAGAGATTTTTCTAATTATAGATAGATATCTCATCTTGCTTAGTTAGATTGAGCGCTTCACATAGGAAGTCGGCCATTCCTGTATCGTGAAGGTATCTAATAGCTCGATGATGGGTATCTATTGAAAAGCTGAGCGTGGCTTCGGGACTAGGTTTATGGCCAGCATACGTGGCTCAAGAAGCTGTGCCTGCTCCAGTTTTTGTGCAAGTCCACTTGGATAGGTATCCGGTAGTCTCGACTCTAAAACTAAATCATCATTAGTCTCGTATTGGAGACGCTTATCAGCGCGATCAGTTTCAATTCGGCTGCGACAGCCGATTTCTTCAATCGCCATTGCTAAGCGTTTAGCGTAGGTTTTGTCCAGTCCCTGTTTCAGAATGTTTACCTTGCCTGAAAACAGATTTTTCAGCTGGCTACCGTTTCTCACGCCAAAACGATCTGCAAACGCCATCATGGCCGCTTCACGATTTTTGCCTGGGAAGGTTTCACCCCAAAAAACAACTTTATAAGTATCCATAGTGCTTACTGCTTTGTTAGCTACCAAAAACATAAATACATCAATAAATGACGGAGTCAGAGTGGACCTGGTATCTAATCCATTAGAACTTTGTCCATTTTCATAAGATAGGTTTGCATCTGAACTTAAGCGAGACCATAAGTGTGAGTTTTAGAGTTAACTCATACATGTCTTATATCGGATAAGTGCAGTTACTTTGTGATTAGTCTCTTTTCGGTAATTATATAACTGTTTAAACAATATGCAAAAGTGTGAACTACTTAATAGCTTTAAATTAAATGTTAAATTTTGTTTTCTTGTTCAAGAATAAGTAAATGCTAATGTTAAGACTTGTTGTGCAAAATAATTCTGATCAGTATCTCTGATACTCATCCGTAATTTAATCAAGGAGTAGTAATTAAAAATGTAATTTCCAATTCTTTAACCATTTCAATTATTTATCGTTCCTGAAATTGGAGAGGCTTGCCAGTGTCGCTGGAAACTTTTGATTGATTAGAGCTTACTATATTTTTTTGGTGGATTTTTGTAGTCGGTTTTTTTTGGATTGTTCGATCAAATAAATCTTATTGGTTTGATCATTCCAGATTGAGATTGATAAACAAGGATTCGATTCAATGATGATATTACGAGTGAATTTCTATAAATAGCAAATCACTATAATTGTATCAAAAGAATTACTTAAATTAGGAGTTAAGAGAGAAGAGCAAAAAACTGAAAATTAGATGAATCTAATTTGTTAAATAGAAGTTTTGAATATAACAGTAAGATTCTCGATGTCGGCACTATTTCAATAAATGTGGATTATTAAAATTAGCGGTTCGTAATAAAAATATTGTTTAATCTTGTAATTAATTCGGGTTTGATTAAATTTATCCAAGGTGCAAACAAGGGATACGTTAAAAGAATTTTTAACTCATCTAATGAATGCTTGAACCTAAATAAAGGAACCTCTAACTCATCCAATAAATTAATCAAAAGACAAAAATTGACAATGCAATTTCCAATTTCCTCACAATTTCAATCGCCTACCGCTCTTGAAATTGGCAATAAGTCCTTGTGTCGATGGAAGCTCTGGGGCAATTAGAGTTTCCAAAAGTTTTTAGCATGAAATTAAAATTACGATCGCCGTCCTTGGCGATCTCAAACCAACATCCTGTCGGTAACATTAAAGGCTAGCAAAGAAGACTAACCCGAGAGGGGGTAATTCGCATAAATATTGGAGTCCTTTCCAAACGATATCCCTGATTTCTTAACCATCGAAAGTGATTTTCGATTGGTATAGCTCAAATTTTAAAGTGAAGACACGCCACTCAATTTTTAAAGTGAAGACACGCCACTCAATGAAGTTACATTGCTGTCAGTTTTTGTGGCTGAAGATGATGAATCTTCAAATTTTTCCAACAGTGCGTCAGGTTTGCCTTTGCATGCTTTTACGAGTAGTTCTCGTCGTTTTGCGAGTAGCAAACCAATTTTTTCGGCTGAATCTTCGTCTAATCCAGGGACTTCCTGTTCAATTAGCGTTGTAATGTTTGCAGCAAGCTCTAGCATGCTGTCGTGTTCTTCTGCATCTTTTTTGTTGTCGAACATAGCGCCATCTCGATCACATTTCCAAACTGCTACAACAGCCATTTTCTTCCCCTTCTATAAGTACTGTATGTGTGTACAGTATTTTATTTTTGTCTGCAGGTCAACCAGTTTTAATGAGCGTTATGCATACAAAATAGTTAACGAGCTTGCCGAAGGTCTGAATTTCATAGCTCGACATTCGGTCACTTGCATCTCAACACAGTAAAATCAGGTACACTGCCCAAAATTTCTGCCTAGGAATTCGCTGCTTGGAAAAATTACCACCTGAAAAAAATTCATCGTTACAAGAAGCTTCTGGAAAAAAAAGTCTGTTTCGCTCAAGTTCTATCGTCGGCTCAATGACCATGTCGTCACGTATTTTGGGATTGATTCGCGACGTATGTTTTGCGCGGTTTGTGGGTGCCGAGGCGGGGGCAGATGCCTTCTATGTGGCATTTAAGATTCCCAATTTTTTTCGCCGGTTATTTGCTGAGGGGGCGTTTTCTCAGGCATTTGTGCCGGTTCTGAGTGAATACCGTACTAAAGGCAGTTCGCAGGCCGTCAAGCTTCTCATAGATCACGTCTGTGGTGCTCTGGGATCAGTCCTGTTGCTCTTTACTGTATTGGCCGTTTTGGGCGCGCCTGTGGTTGCAACACTCTTTGCTCCTGGATTCGTGAACGATGAAGTTAAATTCGATCTGGCGACCGATCTTTTGCGAATTACGTTTCCTTATTTGTTTTTGATTTCCATGACAGGCTTTGCTGGAGCCGTGCTCAACAGTTATGACCGTTTTGCGATTCCCGCACTGACTCCGATTTGGTTGAATATCTGTTTGATTGGCGCTGCGCTTTTTGCTGCTCCTTATTTCTCGCAGCCTGCTTACGCGCTGGCTTGGGGTGTTTTGATTGCTGGTGTTGTGCAGTTGCTGTTTCAATTGCCTTTTCTGGCACAACTGCAACTCATGCCAAAGCCGAAGGTTAATTTCCGCCACGAAGGGGTTATTCAGGTACTTTCATTGATGGCACCGGCAATCTTTGGTGTTTCAGTAAGTCAGCTAAATCTACTTCTCGATACCGTGCTAGCGTCTTTCTTACCAACGGGAAGTGTTTCTTGGTTGTACTATTCTGATCGATTATCAGAGCTGCCCTTGGGCGTTTTTGCAGTGGCGATAGGTACGGTTATTTTGCCGAATTTATCGCGTTTACACGCCAGTGAAGATCCTGGCCGATTCAGTGCGACCCTTGACTGGGCACTCAGAATGATTGTGATGATTGCAGTGCCCGCTGCGCTAGCGTTGATTCTCTTAGCCGAGCCTATTCTCAGCACATTGTTTTTATACGGTAAAACGACCGCTTTCGATATTGAAATGTCGACGTGGAGCCTTCGTGCTTATGCGTTGGGATTAGTCGCATTCATGCTTATTAAAGTGCTAGCGCCGGGTTTTTATGCGCGCCAAGATATGAAAACGCCAGTGAAAATAGGCATTAAAGCCATGATTGCTAACATGGTTTTTAATGTGGTGTTTGTGGTGCCGTTGTATTTTTATTTAAATTTAGGCCACGTTGGTCTTGCCTTGGCGACTTCTGTTTCGGCTTTCTTGAATGCAGGTTGGTTACTTCACGAGTTGAAAAAGCGCGAGGTTTATCAGCCAGAGCCGGTATGGAAGAGAATGTTCTTTACGCAAGCGGTTGCTAATGGTGTTATGGCACTTTTGCTGGTCTTAATTCTCACACAAGTACCTTCTTGGATTGAAATTAATGCCGCTCAACGATGTTTGTGGTTACTGCTTCTTTGCGTTGTTGGTGGTGGCAGTTATCTATTGAGTTTATACGCCTGCGGAATTAGGGCGAAAGACCTCCGACCTTCTCGCTAGTTAAGGAAAATGCCACACAACTTAAAAGTCATCGGTTATAATCACCGCCCTTTTTAACCCCGATGCTGGACGAGTCTGTGGCCGAGACCCAAATTAATCATGCACCCAAGTTGATCCGAGGACTGCACAACATCCGTGATATTCACCACGGTAGTGTCGTTACCCTAGGTTCGTTCGATGGTGTGCATCTCGGCCATCAAAGAGTTATAAAGCAATTGAAAGACAAGGCCGCTGAATATAGTGTGCCGTCGGTTGCAGTAATATTTGAGCCTCAGCCAATGGAGTTTTTATCGCCGCAGGCGGCTCCGGCTCGAATCATGAGGTTTCGCGAAAAAGTCAGAGCGCTGCTTGATGCCGGAATAGACCGAGTTTGTTGTTTGGAGTTTAACAATAAGCTCAGCTCGCTTTCGGCCCAAGAATTTTGTGAAAAAATTCTCGTACATGGCTTGGGAGCTCGATTTGTTGTCATTGGCGATGACTTTCGCTTTGGGCAAGACCGCCAAGGGGATTTTGAGTTTCTTCAAGCACAAGGTACCAAGTGGGGCTTTGGCGTTGCTGATACCAACACGCTGGAACAAAACGGCGAAAGAATTAGTAGTACTCGTATTCGTCATCTTTTAGCCGAAGCTGACTTTGACGGGGCAAGACACTTATTAGGCAAACCGTTCACTATGAGTGGCCGGGTGGGTTATGGCAATCAGCTGGGGCGTAAACTCGGACTACCCACCGCGAACCTAGCCATCCGGCGTTATAAAACTCCCGTCCGCGGTGTGTTTGCCGCTCACGTTACACTTCCTAGTGGTGAGGTTTTACCCGCGGTGGCGAATGTCGGCGTACGGCCTACGGTTGACGGTATTGCAAAACCGATACTTGAGGCCCATGTATTAAACTTTGCGGGTGATCTTTACGGACAAATGTTAACGGTAGAGTTTTGCAAAAAGCTTCGCGATGAATCCAAGTTCGAATCTATTACTGCCCTACAGCAGCAAATTTTAAAGGATATCGAACAGGCTAAAGATTATTTTAAAGAAAACTCGTTATTTTAGAGAAAACCCAAAGTAGCTAAGTAGTTTCTTGTGTGTACCCAAAGACCTGTACATATTGGAACCTTTGAATTTTATCCCACGACTTCTGTGTTGTTATGACTGATTACAAAAAAACTCTTAATCTTCCGCAAACCAGTTTTGCGATGAAAGCTAATCTTGCTCAGCGTGAGCCAGAGTTTGTTAAACGTTGGCAGAAAGAAGGTACCTACGAAAAAATTCGTAACTCCCGTGCGGGTCGAGAAAAATTCATACTTCACGATGGCCCGCCCTATGCAAACGGCGACATCCACTTGGGTCATGCAGTTAATAAAATCCTGAAAGACATCATTGTTAAATCGAAGACTTTATCTGGTTATGACTCACCCTACGTTCCGGGTTGGGATTGCCATGGCTTACCCATTGAACATCGCGTTGAGAAAAAAATTGGCAAGGCCGGTGTTAAGGTCGATTTCAAAGCTTTCCGACAACAGTGTCGTGATTACGCAGCTAAGCAAGTAGAAGGTCAAAAGAAAGACTTTATTCGTTTGGGTGTACTTGGCGAGTGGAACAACCCCTACCTCACCATGGATAAGCAATACGAAGCTGACATTATTCGCGCACTTGGAAAAATCATCGAAAACGGCCATTTGCAAAAAGGTTTCAAGCCTGTTTACTGGTCCGTTGTGGGTGGCTCCGCGTTAGCCGAAGCTGAGGTCGAATATCAGGATAAAACCTCGTTTTCCATTGATGTTAAATTTGCTGTGGTTGACCAATCTGCTCTAAAAGCCGTGTTTGGCGCTGAGCAAACCTCAGAAACAGCTTACGTAGTTATTTGGACAACAACGCCTTGGACTCTTCCTGCCAACCAAGCCGTTAGCTTGAACGCTGAATTAGATTACGCCCTAGTGGTTGCTGGCGATGAAAGCTACGTGTTAGCCGAAGCGCTTGTTGAGTCGGTAATGCAGCGCTCTAACATTGAAGATTACAGCATTGTGGGTCGCGCCAAAGGCAGTGATCTTGAGCACTTGAAGCTTCAACATCCATTTTACGACCGACAAGTTCCAGTGATTTTGGGTGATCATGTCACTACAGACGCTGGTACCGGTTGTGTTCATACTGCTCCCGATCACGGCGGTGAAGACTTTGCTGTGTCGCAAAAATACGGCATCGAAACGCTTAACTATTTGGATGATTCCGGTATCTATCGCGCGAATGTTGAAATCTTCGCCGGTGAGCATGTTTATAAGGTCGACGAAAAAGTCATCGACGTATTAAAAGAACATAACGCGCTTTTGTGTGAAGGCAAAATTGTTCACAGCTTCCCGCATTGCTGGCGTACCAAAACTCCGCTGATTTTCCGAGCGACGCCGCAATGGTTCGTCAGCCTCACCAAAAATAATCTGCAATCTAAAGTAATGAACTGCATCGATGATGTGCAGTGGATTCCGGGTTGGGGTAAGGCTCGTATTGAATCAATGCTGGCAAACAGCCCAGACTGGTGTATTTCTCGCCAACGTACTTGGGGTGCGCCCATCGCACTGTTTGTACATAAAGAAACCCAAGAATTGCATCCAAAAACGCCAGAACTTATCGAAGAAGTGGCTAAGCTGGTTGAGAAAGATGGCATGGATGCTTGGTTCGATCTTGAGCCTAGCGCCCTGTTGGGTGACGAGGCCAACGACTATCAAAAAGTTACCGACACGCTAGATGTCTGGTTCGATTCTGGTGTTTCTCACTATGCCGTGGTTAGTCGCAGAGAGAATTTAAGCTTTCCGGCAGATTTGTATTTAGAAGGTTCTGATCAACATCGTGGTTGGTTCCAATCTTCTTTAAAAACCAGTTTGGCTATCAATGAAGCACCTCCCTATAAAGCAGTGTTAACCCACGGCTTCTTGGTGGATTCCAACGGCCACAAACTTTCTAAATCTGGCGACAACGCAATTCCTCCGCAAGAAGTGCTTCAGGAGTTGGGTGCAGACGTTTTACGTCTTTGGGTTTGTGCAACAGACTTCAGTGGTGAGATGAGTGCGTCTAAAGAAATTCTAAAACGCACGGCCGACTCTTATCGCCGTATTCGTAATACCGCCAGATTCTTATTGAGCAACATTCCTGATTTTGATCCGGCTAAAGATTTATTAAGTACTGATCAACTCTTATCGTTGGATGCTTGGGCTGTGGCAAGAACTGCACAGCTGCAAACTGAATTGCGCAAAGATTACGACAGTTATCAATTGCACCTGCTGTATCAGAAGTTGCATAACTTCTGTAGCGTAGAGCTGGGTGGTTTTTACCTCGATATTATTAAAGACCGCTTGTACACAACCGCCGCCGATAGCTTGGCGCGCCGTTCTGCACAAACCGCGGTGTACTGGATTGTCGAAGCCTTGGTTCGCTGGATTGCACCGGTATTGAGTTTTACCGCCGAAGAAATTTGGGCGGCCTTGCCAGCGGTGGAAAACAGAGACGACACGGTATTTACCGCTGAGTGGTTAGAGCTGCCGCAAATTGATGCGGATATGAGTTACTGGAAAACCATTTCTAACGTAAAAACTGCGGTTAACAAGGTGCTTGAAGAAGAGCGTAATGCCGGTGTAGTTGGTGGTGGTTTGACCGCTAGCGTGACGCTTTACGCAGAAGGTGAAATCTTTGAAGCAATTAATAAGCTCGAAGAAGAGCTTCGTTTCGTATTGATCACCTCGGCAGCTTCTATTTTACCCTTATCAGAAGCCGCCAATAATGCGAAAGATACCGATATCAAAGGTTTGAAAGTCTTGGTCAGCAAGGCTTCCGGTGAAAAATGTGTGCGCTGTTATCACGTTTTAGAAGACGTTGGCAGCAATTCAGAACACCCAGAGATTTGTCCTCGCTGTGTAACCAATATCGATGGACAAGGTGAAGTGCGTAAGTTTGCCTAGACATTTTCTAGTCACGCAAACGGCAATATAGAGGCAAATTTTGTTTAATTTATCGAAGGCTACAATCGCTTGGTATTTGATTGCTTTAGCGGTAATTTTGGTTGATCAAGTTAGTAAGTATTTAGCAACTGCTAGTTTGGAGATGCATACGCCAATAATATTTACGTCCTTTTTCAACTTTACGCTCATGTACAACGAAGGCGCAGCTTTCAGTTTTCTAAGTGACGCAGGCGGTTGGCAAAGGTATCTGTTTTCAGGTCTTGCTGGGGCGGTGAGTATAGGTTTGGTTATTTGGCTGGCAAGAATTCCGTCGTATAAACGTTGGGAGCCAATTGCTTTAGCTCTTGTACTTGGGGGCGCCATTGGTAACCTCTACGATCGAGTTGTTCTCGGCCATGTTGTCGATTTTATTGTCGTTCATTATCAAGATCATTACTGGCCTGCATTTAATATTGCCGATTCTGCGATTTCAGTTGGCGCTATAATGCTGGTAATTGACGCTTTTTTTGGCAAAAAAAAATCCGGTGAGATGGCTTCTGAGAACTTAGACAAACAGTGATGACAACTATGACAGATTTAACAATTGGTCCCGGTACCCGAGTCACGCTTCATTTCTCTTTGAAATTAGAAAATGGAGACGTTGTTGATACAACTTTTGGCGGCGAACCAGCCACTTTTGAGGTGGGTGACGGCAATCTTTTAGAAGGCTTTGAGCGCGCGCTCTTTGGAATGACCTGTGGTAACAAAGAGACCTTGGTTATTAAGCCCGAAAACGGGTTTGGTCAGCGTAATCCGCAAAATATTCAAGAAATTCCTCGCTCGGAATTTGATCCAGGCATTGAAATGTCAGAGGGTTTGGTACTTTCTTTCGCCGATGCAGCAAACACCGAACTGCCGGGAGTGGTGAGCAGTTTTGATGAGCAGACGGTAAAGGTCGATTTTAATCACCCTCTATCTGGACGTGATATCCACTTTGAAGTGGAAATCATTGATGTTGCACCGGTTACCACTCATTAACGAACTCACGTTTTCTCTTTTTTGATGTAGGGAAGTTTTCAACCTATGGACATAAAACTTGCTAACCCCAGAGGGTTTTGCGCCGGTGTTGATCGTGCTATCGATATCGTGAATCGAGCTTTAGATGTATTCGGCGCACCAATTTATGTCCGTCATGAGGTGGTTCATAACAAATTTGTGGTTGATTCTTTGCGCGATCGCGGAGCAGTATTTGTCGACGAGCTGGATCAAGTGCCGGATTCTTCGTTAGTAATCTTCAGTGCTCACGGTGTGTCAAAAACTGTTCAGCAAGAGGCTCAACGCAGAGGTTTAAAGGTCTTCGATGCGACCTGTCCGTTAGTGACCAAGGTTCATATGGAGGTTTTGCGTTTCAGCCGCAACGGCCAAGAGTGCATTCTAATCGGCCACAATGGCCATCCCGAAGTTGAGGGTACTATGGGTCAATACGATCATAGCTCCGGCGGTGAAATGTATTTGGTCGAAAACGAAGGCGATGTCGAAAACCTTCTAAGTAAGGTTCGTGATCCCAACAATCTTTCCTACGTGACCCAAACTACCCTGTCCGTTGACGATACCGCACGTGTTATTGATGCACTGCGCGCAGTATTTCCCAAAATTAGCGGTCCTCGTAAAGACGACATTTGTTATGCCACCCAAAATCGTCAAGATGCTGTACGCCAGCTAGCACTGGAGTGCGATCTGGTTTTGGTGGTTGGATCTGTTAACTCCTCTAACTCGAATCGTCTGCGAGAATTAGCCGAACGCTGTGGCACCAAAGCATTTCTGCTGGATAACGCCGATGCTATCGAAGCCGATTGGCTTAAAGGAGTTTCTACCATTGGCCTTACCGCGGGTGCGTCTGCGCCAGAAGTCTTGGTAAAGGGTGTTGTTGATCGATTGGTGGCGATGGGGGCGAGCTTACCGGTGGAAATAGACGGACAAGAAGAAAATGTTCGTTTCACATTGCCGGTAGAGTTGCGCTGAATTTAATTTCTAGCTCTTGATTGGCATCACTTTTCGTTTGTTAAAAATTTTCTAGAATATTCGCTCATCCAGAATTTGTTCCGTTTGTCTGCGTTTGTCAGCGCTAGTCTGAGTTGAGCTAGTGTAAAAGAGACTTCGTCTAATCTTAATGTTAGAAATAGTCTTGAAGGTTAGAAATAGTCTTGATGGAACATCTGTCGTATCGACTCTAGGTTCGCAGAACAACACGTCTCTAGAATTAACTTATTGGAAAGGTCCATGAGCATAAATACCACCCAACGCGGTTTTACTTTAATCGAGGTAATTATCGTTGTTGCCATCATCGGAATTCTGGCTTCTATTGCTTTTCCGGCTTATCAAAGTCAGGTTGATAAAGGTTATCGCTCCGATGCGCAAGGTGCTTTAACTGCCTTCGCTCAAGCTATGGAGCGTTATTACACGGCTAACGGGACCTACGTAGGTGCAGAGGTTGGCGGTGATCCAGCCGGTGCAGAAATAGCCTTTGGCGATGCGCCTGTTGCACCACGTATTTTCTCTCAACAGGTACCGTTAAACGGCGGTGCAGCGGTTTATGATCTGGTTATCGCAGAAGCTACCGCAACCGGTTACACCATATACGCTCGACCACTAGCCGGAGCGCGCATGACCGGCGACGGTCTTTTCGCCATTCGCGGCAACGGTCGTCGCGGTTGGGATAGAAATGACAACAATGACCCATTTGAAGCGGGTGAAACCTGCTGGGAACAAGAGTGTTGATTAAGATAGTATTGATTTAGGTGGTGTTGATTTAGATGGTTTTAATCTAAATTTTCTCAGGAAACCGTTCAGGTTTTTCAGCATGTTCGGCGCATTTTTAAGCTTGAGATGCGCAATACTTCTTCGATGTTTGCAAAAATAAAGTCCGAAGAATGTGTGAATAATGTTTTTTTTCACACATTCTATGGCGATTTCCTCACAGTTTTTTTAGCTCTCAAATCTTAGTCTCCCATTGATTCTGCTGACAATACCGCTGGTCAGTCGTCGGATGCTGTCAAACATAAGTTTATCTATTATCCCTTAAAAGAATTTCATTAAAGGCTCTAAAGTGAAAGATAACTCTGGATTCACCTTAATTGAGTTGTTGGTAGCCGTAGCTATCTTGGCAATTCTAGTTGCCTTCGCCATTCCCAATTTTACCGACACAACCGCTCGCAGTCGTTTGGCAGCTAACGCTAATGAAGTGCTTGGCGCCATCCAGCTTGCTAGAGCGGAGGCGCTGCGTCGCAACGGTGCTGTGTCATTAGCACCTCTTGACGGTGCAGATTGGTCAAACGGATTTGCAGTGTATATAGACGCCGGTGGTACGGCCAACGCCTATGATGATGGTGAAGAGATTCGTATTTTTGAGAACTTTGGTCGCGGCACAACCATCGCGACTGTGGGCGCTTCAACCAATATCATTTTTGATAGCCGCGGTTTTGCCAACTCTAATGGAGCCGGTGCTGCGCCTTCGGAAGAAGCGCTTCGAATTTGTGATGATCGTCCAGCAGAAGTGGGGCGTTTAGTTAATTTACTGGTATCTGGCGCCACTTGGGTGGCAGATGCAAACGACTGTAACTAGTGAGTTTAAAGAGTTGTGAAGTGTATGCGTACTTCGAATAAAAGCTCCCAAAAGGGCATTACCTTAATCGAAATTCTGGTAACCGTTATTATTCTGGCGATCGGTTTTTTAGGTCTAGCCAGCGTTCAGCTACTGGGAACTCGCAATATTTCCTCTAGTAATTATCGTTCTCTAGCAACCATTTATGCCCATGATATTGTTGAGCGCATGAGATCAAACCAAACCGGCGTTGATTTTGGTGCTTATAACAATACCAACAGTGAAGACGGCGTTGATCCCGGCTGTTCACCTTGTTCACCAGCCGAGTTGGCGCAGCTTGATCTGTTCCAGTGGAATACTCTGATGACCTCTAACCCGGTTCAAGGCGGCTTACCTAATGGCAACGGAACCATTGATTATTCGGATGCGACCGAGCAATTTACTGTGACAATCACGTGGTCTGAAAACACCATAGATGATGCCGGGCCGGGGTTACAGGATCAGACTTACCAACTTGTTGTGCGACTTTGAAGTTAACGGAATTTAGTGTTAGTGATGCCCATGAAAAACTTTAACGATGCAAATCGCCTTACACAGGGTTTCACCCTAATAGAGCTGTTAGTGGCGCTATTTTTGGGTGCTGTTTTAATTTTTGGCGCAATCCAAGTCTTTGACAGCAGCCGCGAAGGTGCCCGCGTTCAAAATGCCATGGCATCGATTCAGGATGGTGGGCGTGTTGCTATGGAGCTGATCTCTCGGGATATTCGCCGCGCTGATTCCAGTGGTTGCTTGGCGGATAAATCACGAATTCAAAATATATTGGATGCCTCTACCGCAAATTACTTGGATGACGTGCACCCATTTTTTAATTTAGGTGCGACGGCTGGCGAGAGCGGTGTTACCGGCGTTGAGTCGGCATTGGGTGACGTGATCACCGACTTTAATCCCCTTACCGCTGTTTCTACCGATTTGGACGTAATCGATGGCACCAGTATTTTACGTGTTGTGGGTGCTGCTCCGGCTTGCGACGGCATCAATGCGTTGGATAACTCCTCATTAGATGAAGATGATCCGCTGCGTTTGAGATCCGCGTGTGAAATTCCAGAGGGAACCGTTCTTCTGGTAGCCGATTGTCAACGCGCCGATATCTTTGTGAAAACCAATCCCGCCGGTGCCGGTTTGGTTATCGAACATGCTGCGACAGCAGCGGGTGGTTTTGCCAATACACAACCTACTTTTTCAAAAACCTATAAATACGACGCTCAAATTCTAGTGCCTTTTGTTCGCGAGTATTTTGTTGCGCAAGGTTCTAACGGCAACAACTCTTTGTACCGACGCGACAGTGGTCGGGTGCAAGAATTGGTAACTAATGTCGTTGATTTTCAGGTTATCTATGGACAAGACAGTAACGACAACGGTGCCGCCGATATTTTTGCCGGAACCTTCGCTGATATGTCTACAGTGGTATCGGTACGAGCCAGTTTAACGGTGCGAAGTGAACAGGCGATTATTCGCGAGCCCGGTGATGTTGATAGTCGTCCAATTATTCGCAACTACACCAGTACTAACGGAATTCGTAATCGCGTAGTTGCGTCTTCTGTGGGTGGATAATAGTTCTTTGCTCTTTTTATACGTGGGAGTTTCTTCATGAACAGCTCAAGACAAAATCAAAGCGGCGCCGTCTTGATTGTAAGCCTCGTGGTTTTATTGGTACTGACCATCGTTGTGCTTTCTGCCAACCGAAATGTTTTGCTTCAAGAACGTATGACCGCGGCTATTCGTGACTCTGATATTGCGTTCCAAGCTGCGGAGTCTGGTTTAGTCGAAGCGGAAGCGTTTATTAATGATGTGCTACCGGGCCTTGGCGGATTGGGCATTTTTTCTGCCACCGGCAATGACGGTTTATACGCAGTTAATGCCGGCCCCTCTGACTATACAGACCCTGCCGTGTGGGCCGATGGTGTTACCCGTCAAGCGGTGGCAACCGCCGACGGCTACGACGTGCGTTATTTTGTCGAAAGTCTGGGTGCTTTTTCTATTGGTGGTTTAGGTGAAAGTATTGCCCTCAACAACGATTACAGTCAGCCAGAACAAGACACAGTTGCCGATGTTTTCCGCGTGGTAGTTCGTGCAGCGGGTCCAAATGGCACACCAGTAAAAGTTGTAGCTAGCTATTTCAGTGCAAATCTCTGATTTAACTTAAATTATCAGCTAATCAAATTTGTTTCGTTAATTCATTCACAAAAAATGGACAAGCTTCCGCTTGCCGGTGAGAGTTATGGGTTTCTCAAATCATAAAGTTTTTTTGCGGGCTAGAACGTTTTCACATGTTGCGTTTACGTCGGCGCTTACTTTGGCAACCTGTCACAGTGCCTTTGCCGTTAATCTACCAGATCGCCCTCTGTTAACCGAGGCGAGTATTGAGCCTAACGTCATGTTAACGCTCGACGATTCTGGTTCTATGACCAACGGCTTTAACTCCGCAGATTTCGATTCAGGGAGAACCTACTCAAACACTCCCAATAATAATAACACGCAGGGAACAAGAGATTGTCCGACAGCAATTGCTATTCCCGATCTAGGAGATCGATTAGATAATCTGGATGATGCTGTTAAGGAAGCTAATCGCATTGTTGCGCGTACCGATGCAGACGGTAATGCATTTTTTACCCATCTTGGCGTTGATTACGCGTGGGGTACCTCCAATGAGCGCGATGTTAGAACGGGCTTGCCACAGCGCTGTTTCTTATCGGGTGGACGCTACTTTGTTCAGTATTCTAACGATTTTGAAATCGAAGGAGCATCGGGCGGCAACTCTATTTTTACCTTTGGTAACTTCTGGAACTATTACTTCTCAAACGAGGATGGTACCGACGGTGATAACTGGGGTGAAGAAGATCAGAAGTTTGGTGTTGGTGAACGTATCGAGGTTGCTCAAGACGCCGCAAAATTGCTGTTAAGAAGTTTGGATGGTGTTCGTATTGGACTAGGTGGTTTTGACAACGGCGTTGGCGGCACAATTCTCGCCGAAATTGATTCCATTGATGCTGTTGTGGGTACGCAAAACGGCGTTGGAATTACGCAGCGTGAACTGCTCATCGATCGAATCAACGATATTGTTGCAGAAGGATCTACGCCTCTCGGTGAAACACTTTCTGAAATGGGTCGATACTTTGTTGAAGGTTTTCTCGACCAGCCCTTAACCTTGCATCCAAACGACGTCAGCGGCACTCCTACTGGTACAGAGAGCGTTGAAACAGCAGGAAGAGTCTTTAACAATGAGCCTTTGTATTTAAACGGCACCCGCAGGCCCACCGCCGAGCGCCCGGTTATTCAAGCTTTCTGTCAGCGAAACTTTACGGTAATGCTTACCGATGGTGCTCCCCAGTCAGACAGTCGTCACAACCCATTGCTTGAAAACTACGACGCAGACGGCTTTGATTCCTTTTTTGGCAACGACGTATTTGATGATATTGCATTGGCTTTATATGACATCGATTTACGCCCTGATTTGAACGAGTTCGACGGCGATCCCGTGCGCAACAACGTGTCTACCTATGTAATTGCCGGTTTCGATGGTGTTGGTGTTTCAACCGTTCTTACCAATGTTGTAAATAACGGCATTGGTTTTGGTGTAGATGAAAACGTAGGCCCAGGCACCTTGTACGAAGCCGCAGACGGTGACGCGTTGGTAGACGCATTCGACCGAATTTTCGAAGAAATCTTCTCAAGTGCGGGTTCTCTAACGTCGGTTACATTCAACTCGGGATCACTAGAATTAGATACTGCGCTTTACCAAGCCACCTTCTCACGCACCGAATTTTTATGGAACGGTGAGTTGGTAGCGTTTCCGATTGACGAAAACACCGGCTTGTTTTCATTGGATGCCGCTTGGAATGCTTCTCGTATTCTAGATGCACGGGTGGCAGCAAACGGACATACCGATCGCTCGATCTACACTATGGGAAACACTAACGACGGTATTTCTTTTGTGACCGCCAACTGGGGCCTTTTAACCGCAAATCAACAAAACGATTTGCAGGGTGGCGGCAGTCCTGCGCAGGGTAGGGATGTTTTAAATTATCTTCGCGGTGAATCGAACCCACTGTTTCGCAATCGAACAACATCGGACGGCCGTCTAGGTTTGTTAGGTGATATCGTTAACTCATCTCCCATTGAAGTGGGTGAGCCGGAACTAAATTACCCTGATCCAGGTGTAACGGTTGGCAACGGCACTGTGAGCACTGCTTTTGGTACGGCGAGCCGCCCTTACTCACAATTTCGTGCTGCTAATGCAGGGCGTGAATCGATAGTCTATGTGGGTTCTAACGATGGAATGATGCATGCCTTCCGAGGCAGTCCTGAAGATGGTGGTCAGGAAGTATTTGCATACATTCCAAGCCAACTTTTCGACTCAAGCAGAGATGACGAAGGGCTTTTCTTCCTAACTAATGAACGTTACGACCACCGTTTTTACGTTGATGGCCCTCTTACCGCGTCAGACATCTTTATTGACCCAAATGGTGGCTCTAGTGACCGCTGGAGAACCGTTGTCGTTGGTGCGTTGAGAGCAGGCGGCAGAGGTATTTACGCGCTGGATGTTACTGATCCAAGTACTTTGAGTAATCCGAACAACGCAGCTGATGTCGTTCTTTGGGAATTTGACGGCGACGATTCACCGAATATGGGATACGTATACGGCGAAATTCGAGTTGCGTTGATGGCCAACGGCAAGTGGGCGGCAATTGTTGGTAACGGTTATAACAGCGATAACGAAGAAGCTCGGTTATTTATTATATTCTTCGAGGAAGGTGCCGACGGTACTTGGTCTACCGGTGAATGGGTTGAGCTTGAGACCGGAGTTGCTAATGACAACGGTATGGGAGCTCCTGTATTAGCCGATCTAGATGGCGACTTCATTGTCGATCGTATTTACTCGGGTGACATTCGCGGCAACATGTGGGTGTTTGATGTAAGCAGCGATAACCCAAATAATTGGGGGTCTGCATACACGCGCAGCAACGGCGAGCCGCAACCATTGTTCACCGCGCGCAATGACTCTAACCAAGTGCAAGCAATTACAACGCAACCTATTATTACCCGTAATCCAGACACGGTTACCACCGGTAATGGCGCAAACGTGTTGGTCTTCTTCGGAACCGGTAAATTTATTGAACAAGGTGACTATACCGATCTAACTCAAATGTCATTCTATGCCGTATGGGATAGAGGTGATGGCTCCCTTGATCGTGGTGATTTGGAGCCTCGTATTCTAACGACAACAACGATTACCAATGCCGATGGCGAAGAAGTTATTACTCGCCAAGTGTCTGGTGATCAGATTCGGTGGTTTAATGGATCTGAAGGCGAATGGGGTTGGTTTATGGATTTCCCAGAGCCCGGCGAGCGTGTCATTGTTGAGCCATCGATCTTGCAAGGTAGTTTATTCTTCGCGAGTTCTATACCAACGACATCGGCATGCTCTAACGGTGGTCAAGGATTCCTGAACAGTGTTTCTACTAATGGTCTTGCATCCGAAACGCCTTTATTCGATGTAAACGGTGATGGCCGTGTTGATATCGAAGATCTAGGTTATGTTGGTGAAACAGTATTGGATGGCTTACCTTCGGGTGCGGCCTACATTGGTGGTGGAGACACAGAAGATCCATGTCCTGCCCAAAATGGACAATACCAAGCGTACTCAACTTCAAGCGGTGAAATTCAATATCGCTGGGTCTGTCCAGAAGATGGAAGTACCACCGGACGCTTGTCATGGCAGGAACTTTTGTCTCAATAGACTTTGGTTTAAATCTGTAAGACTTTAAAATTAAGATCTTCATAACGTGAAAAACCCGGCTCTAGCCGGGTTTTTTTATGCCTGAATATATTGCTTATAAAATTTAAACAACCTTGTCTCCTTCTGTGTTGCGAAATTGACCGCTCATCCTCTGCGTGTCGCTGTATTTAACATCCCTAATATTCCCAGCCGCTAAATTAGTTTAGATTTTGGGTAAGTAATTAATCACACAAAATATTAATTATTTAGTTATAAATTTTGTAAATTTTTAAAACCTATTCTTCACGCAAATTATTTTCAATAAAAATTACTTCATTAGAAATTAACTCACCTAAAAGTTGATAGGCGGTTGCGGATAACTCTTACCAGCGTCTTTGGTGACTTCTGATTTTATAAACATAAGTTCTGATTCGTAAGGAGAGCAATCGGTTGAATAACCTTCGTAAAAATTCCGGAGTTACATTAATTGAAATGTTGGTGACGGTGACTATTGTTGCCATTGGTTTTTTGGGATTGTTGGGTACGCAATTAATTAGCGCAAAAAATATTTATGGTAGTGGTTATAGAAGTCTCGCCACGATTTACGCAACGGAAATGGCAGATCAACTGAGAGCGGCCAGCACACAAATAAACTCACAATTATTCGATCCAGAAAGCAGCGGTTGTGACAACAATTGTGATGTGAACGAACTTATTCAAGAAAAGATTGCTGCCTGGCAAAATAAAATAACTGCTCCAACAATTAATGGCGGATTACCAAATGGATCAGCTGCTGTGGAGTTTGATGCATCGGCCAATAATTACCGCGTTTTAATTCTTTGGAATGAACAAAATAATTCTGACGTAGATGTTCGGCAACAAGAATTTACGATGGTTGTGCAATTATGAAAAACCAAAACAATAATGTTCAACAAAAAAAATATTTTAATAGCGGTTTTAGCTTAGTCGAATTGTTGGTTGCTTTATTAATTGGGAGTCTGTTGCTGCTTGGTATTATTCAAATATTTACGGCCAGCAATCAAGGTGCCCAAGGACAAAATGCATTGCTAAGAATTCAAGAAAACGCCCGCATAGGGTTAGAATTTTTAGCGCGCGATATCAGAGCAGTTGATTACGCCGGATGTTTAGCGAATAAAACTAACATCACCAATATCATCAGTCGTACTGGTGGATTTGATCCAAGTATTCACGAATATTTCCAGTTGGGTGCCATTAATTCATTTATTGCAAATAGTGGTGAGTCTTTAGGATCAAACGAACTCATCGCGGGTTCCGACGTGTTAACGCTTGTAGGTGCTCGGCCGGTCTGTTCTGGCACCGGCGAATTGGTGACAAACACCGATAGAGTTGCACCATTACAACTTAAAAACAGCTGCGACATTCCTGATGGTAGTGTTCTGCTCGTGACAAATTGCCAGAGCGGAAACATTTTTGTTAAGTCTGGAGGTGGGACCGGGGTTATTGGCCACACAACGGCACCGGCGTTTGGCCTGTCTAATACATCGAATCAACTAAATACTGTGTATTCGGATAATGCAACTCTTCTAGAACCATACGTATACACCTATTTTATCAGTACTGGCGCGAACGGAAACACGTCTTTATTTCGACGAGAAGGTGACAGAAATTTTGAATTAATTACCAATGTTAGAAATTTGCAATTTCAATTCGCGGTAGATGCAAATTTAGATGGAGTTGCCGAGCAACTAGTCAGCACGGCATCGCTAACACCGGATCAAATCCCTTACGTTATTGGTATCGAATATAGCTTAGCCTTACAAGCTGAATCTTCTGATGTTCTCACAGAAAGAACTTTCACCACACTTACCATGATACGCAATCGAACAACACCTAATTATCGACTAATTAATCAAGGGAATTAAATGAATAAGATGTGTGCGCCAAAAAATCAAAGCGGTTCGGTATTGGTAATTAGTTTGATTGTGTTACTTGTGCTTAGCTTAATTGTTTTAGGTCTAAATAGAGATGTTGTCTTACAAGAAAAAATGACCGCTGCATTTCGAGAGTCTGCCGTGGTTTTTCAAGCAGCAGAAGCTGGTTTGTCGCAAGTGGAGCGAGAGTTAACAACGTTGCGAGATTTGTCGAGATTCACCAACAATAACGGTTTTTATCTGACAGGTAATTCACCAGATAATTATTTTGATGGAAGTATCTGGGAGAGCAATTCTACTGCTGAGATTGAACTAAATTATTCAGAATTAACCGTTAAATATTTTGTAGAGTATGTTGGTGTTGAATTAAATGACGGATCAGCCGAAACGCCCGTTCTTAGTAATCTATACGGCGCCCCAGAAACAGGAACTTCTTCCGCAATCTATCGTATTGTAGTGAGATCCAAATCTAATAATGGCGGATCTGAAAAAATATTATCTTCCTATTTTAGTGCTGGCTTTTCTTCGTAAGATAAAAGTTCGATCTACACACTTACATTTCTTGAAGTTGGCGAGACATCCTTGTGTCGCTGGAAACTCAATATTAATCAGAGCTTCCTGTCTCAAATTTATCATTATTACGTTTTTCATGGAGAAAGCGTATGCAATTAGCCGCTATAAACTTTCGAACGCTAAAGGGTGTTCAGAAAACATTAAAAATAAGAAAATTCTTTTTCCCAAAAAACGTTATTAATGTTGTGTTGATGTATTTAATGGGTTTTTCTGACTTTGCTTTAGCATTAGAATTTCCAGATCAACCGCTATTAACACCATTAGTTCCTGAACCTAACGTAATGCTGTTAATTGATAATTCTGCATCTATGGCGATGTTTGAAGTGGGCAATTATGACGCAAATATAGATTATGCAAATTGCCCAGAGTCACTACAATTACCGCTCCAACAGGTTCGCACCTTAGATAGATTTCCAACTCCGTCCAATCAAACCGTTCGAATAGCCATCGATTCAATGGGTAGAGTGAGTTTTACCTACAACGGATTTCAATATGAATGGGGTACAACGGAAGGACTAGGCCCTCAAGGCTTTGAATCGCGCTGTTTTCCAGATGTTGTAACAGACGCCTTACGCATTAATCCAGAAGGTGAAGGAATACGTCTTAATTTTAACGATGAAAACATTCCTTTATATCGAACCGTATATTCGCTTGAAGGTCGGGCAACCACTCAATCGGGTAATTTTTGGAATTTTTTCTTTTCTAATATCGATCAATCCGGACCGGCGATATTTGCAAATCGCGAGTCAAAATTTGGTGTAGGTAGACGTATAGATATTGCAGAACAGGCAGCTGAGGTACTTGTAGAGACGATATCTGATGTAAAGTTGGGGTTATCTGTATTTCAAACGCAAGTAAATACGCGCGCGGAGGCAACCGGAGCGGTTATTGTTCAGGGTATACAAACTTTGAATACTAATAATGGTGGGGCAAGTCATCGACAAGCGATATTAAATTCAATCGATAATATACAAACCAGTGGCAACACTCCCATTGCCGAAAGTCTACTCGATATCGGTCGGTATTATATGACCGGTTTTGAAGATCAAAATATTATTATTCACCCAAATACCGCCCTGGAACAAAGTCTTCTGGCTACAGATTTATTTTCAACATTGCCAGAGTATTCCGATGGTGCAATTGTTCCCACCGCCGAAAATCCAGTAATAGAAGAGTTTTGCCAGCAGAATTTTATTGTCGCACTAACCGACGGTGAGCCTAACGAGCTCAGTGTCTTAAATTCGCATATTGTTGGCGGTACCACAGTTGGTTCTAATTACCGAGGTTACAGTGATGTTATTAATTTATTTACCGGCGATTTTAACGTCATCGACTTAGGAACCCCCGATAATGGAGTAAGCTATTTACGTAATAGGGGCGTCTTAGACGACGTTGCGCTGGCTTTATTTGATATCGATCTTCGGCCAGATTTATCTGACCCAGCGAATAACCCAATCAAAAATAATGTAAGTACCTATTTTGTTGCGGGATTCTCGCCTACATTGACGGCTAACAGAGAATTAGCGGAAGCCGCTTTTAATTCCGTTGAAGGCGGTGGTCGAATTTTTCCTGCATTAGATGCCGATGAGCTTGTTGTCGCGTTCAACGAAGTCTTCGGCGAAATCTTTGCAGCGTCGGGTACATTTTCTAGTGTTGCTTTTAATTCAGCTCGATTAACCAGTGGCACTTTTTTATATCAGGCATCGTATCAAGTATCGAATAACTTTTGGGTAGGTGATTTACAAGCATTTTCAGCCGATATTACCGCAGAAAATATCAACGAAATATTCAACAATAATCCCGTCTGGAGTGCTTCAGATTTACTCACAAGGCGTGTATTAAATTCGGGCATAGACAGCCGTCAAATTTTAACAATGTCTGATTTCTCGGCATTGAAAGGAAGTTCTGGCCGCGATGGCATCGCTTTTAACTCAAACTCATTTCAACAGGGATTATTCAACGAAGAGCAAAATGCCGATTTACGAGGCGTAATTTCAAACGACAATAATCCTTTAGATGTTATCAATTATATTCGCGGCGAAGAGTCTCCTGAATTTCGCACTCGTGTATCTGGACAATTTGGTTTATTGGGCGATATTGTTAATTCTTCACCCATACAGGTGGGTGCGCCGAACCTGAATTATCCCGATTTCTCAGAAAATGCATTGGTTCCCTTCGGAGATTCAACTTTAAATGGAAGTTATTCAAACTTTGTACAATCTCATGAAAACAGGGCTCCGGTTTTGTATGTCGGTGCTAACGACGGCATGATGCATGCGTTCAGTGGCGAGACCGGTGAAGAATTATTCGCTTATATTCCCTCTATGGTTTTTGATGGCACATCCGAGCAAGAAGGGTTGTTCTATTTGACCCGTAAAAATTATCGTCACAAGTTTTACGTCGATGGCGCCATGGTTGCGTCGGATGTATTTATTAATCCCAACGGTGATAATTTTGCACGCGAATGGCGTACGATTTTGGTCGGCGCCCTACGTACCGGTGGAAAAGGTCTATTCGCTTTAGACGTTACCAATCCGGAATCGATAAGTGAAAATTCTGCTCAACAATCGGTATTGTGGGAATTTGATGGAGCAGATGGCTTATCCGGTGATTCTGATATGGGGCATATTTTTGGAAATCCACAAATTGCCATGATGAACAATGGCCAATTTGCTGTAATTACTGGCAATGGTTACAACTCCGAAAGCGGTTTGGCCAAACTGTTCATTATCTTTATAGAAGCGGGTGCCGATGGCAGATGGCAATCCGGCGATTGGATAGAATTAAATACCAATAATGATCCCGACAACGGACTTTCTGCTCCAACTCTGGTTGATTTAAATGGCGATCAAATTGTTGATAGAATTTATGCCGGTGATTTAAAAGGAAACCTCTGGGCGTTTGATGTAAGTGCTAATAACAGTGGTTTATGGCGAAGCGCATTTGGCAGAGAGGGTAATGCAACACCGCTTTACACCGCGGTTAATGATGGTGCGCAATTCCAGCAAATTACCACTGCACCCTTAATTGCGTTTAATTCGGAGACGCCAGTCATCGGCAATGAACCAAATTTATTAGTGCTATTTGGTACCGGGCAATTAATTGAGTCCAATGATTTTGCCGATACTACAGAGCAAGCATTTTATGCGGTGTGGGATAGAGGCCAAGGCGATTTAGATAGAGATGATTTACACGAAAGACGACTATTAACTGGAGCATCATTTCGCCAGCTCGATACAGCATCACCCTTCGGTGATCCTATTGCTTGGTTTAACGAGGGAACAGAAGCTGATGAGTTTGGCTGGTATATCAACCTACCCAATAATAACGAACGTATTGTTGTAGAGCCTACACTATTGGCAGGTTCGGTTTTTTTCGCAAGCGTTAGCCCTTCGCTCTCAGCTTGCTCTGGCGGTGGCACTGGATTTTTAAATGCCATTGGCCTAGATGGTTTAGCAACACGAACACCGATATTTGATTTTGATAACGACGGCCAAGTTGATAATCAAGACCAGGGTTTCGTTAGTCAAGCCATTTTTGGAGCTCCCAACGGATCTACTTTTATCGGATCACCAACTGGCGTTGAACCCTGCAGTACCAACGGTTACTTACAAGCCTATACAACATCCGATGGTAATCTTGAGTTTCGATCAATATGTCCAGAAACCTCCGGTGGATTAGGGCGCAGAGCATGGACGGAAATATTTAGGAATTAATCTGAAGTGTGGTAATAAAAAAGCCGAGTTTTAACTCGTTTTTTTTGTAGGAGACATATTTAATAAAAACTAGAATTAAGCTCTGTGTAATCTTTTTGGACCGGATGATTCGAAAAATTATTTTTAAGTTTTTTGAAACTTAATTTATTAATGACTCTATATTGTGAAAATTTTCTCTGTTTTTTTAAGGCTATAAGTTTAAAAACAGCTTCTATCTTTTGATAGTCGTGATGCTGATAATTATTAAGAATTCAATCTTTCTGTTGTGGATTTATTGGCGGATCTGAATGCGATTGTTTTAGGGCGGTGCATGGCTAGTTGTTTTTTAACAACTTGTTTGTGAGGAGTTTTAAATACTATTTGTATAGGAAACTCTGATTAACCATAGTTTCTCGCGACACAAGGATGTGTCGCCAATTTCAAGAGCGGTAAGTAATTGAAATTGTGAAGAAATTGGAAATCGCATTTTCAATTTCTGTCCTCTGATTAAATCATGGATGAGTTAATCAGAGGTTCCTATAGATATCTTTATCTTTGAGTAGTTTTGGATGATGAAGGGTAGTGATGGTCGGTAATTTAAATAACCGGCTTGATAAGTACTTTGAGGTGAACGTATAAAAATAGTTATTTCGTAAAGTATTCGACACAGTCGTCATAATTAAGTGTAGAGAAATATTTTTTTGATTTTATAATAGTTATCCACAACTAATGTCTTCACCACTACCGTTTTCTGGTATGCCGTTATTATTGTTGTCTTGTGCTAAGTAAACTCTGCCAGATCTTGAAAATATTAAAGCACGGGAATTTTCTGTAGAATTCACTTTGCTGCAATAAACTAAATTACCGCTAATGTTTTTACGAAAACTGGTGCCTAAAGGATCAAAATTAATGTAGTTGGAATTTAAGCTCGCATTTAACGTGAAGAATCCTGTATTTGAATCTCTTTCAAATATTCTATAAACATCTTCGTTATTATCTAAAGCACCATTCACGTTGTCATCAGAAAAAATAACAACACCATTCGACCAATCCTGCCCGCAAATATCAAATTCATCTAAAGCGCATACGCTAACATACTTACCGTTAGCTACAGCTGTTTGGCGAGCAAATGTAATTAAACTTAAATATCGATTTATTTCCGTTGCGGATTTGTTTTTCTGATAAATCGTATTTAGAGCTGGAATAGAAAAGGCTACCAGAATCGACGCTATCGATAGAGTTATCAATAACTCAATAATAGAAAACCCGTACGGTATTTTTTTAACCATGGTTATCGTCTTTAGTGAATTTAGAGAGTAATTAAATTTAGGTGTTCAAAAATAAAGCGTCGTCAACGTGTTTGCAATAATTCAATTACGTGAAAAATGTAGTACTTAAGTTTATTTAAGCAAATAAAAATTTGATCATAATCTTTATTAAATCAGAAAGTTTTAAAAATAACTGTCTTTACGCTTTCTTGTCTTGAGATCAATTTACAGATTATTGTATTCTTCACAGAATATATATTTGTAAATATGTGACTCAAAGAACTTCTAATAAGCGCTTAATACAAAAGTGTTAAGTTCTCTAATTTGAGCTACGAAATACATAAAATTTCACCTTGGAATGTTTTGATGAATTTTTCTGGACTCTATCGCGCGTTTAAGTTGGCTGCTTTTGCATCCCTAAGCACACTGGCATTTAACGCCACAGCTATTGATTTTGAGAACTTTGAATATGATGTATATGTTGGTGACCAAAATGGTGACGGCATAGACGATATTTATTTATCAGCGAAAGACTCATTCATCCCCATTCATGGTGAAGTGCTTGTTCCTTTAAGTATTCAGCTTGCAGACAACTACGTTCTGCAAGGCGGCGACGGCTTCTATTACGATCCTTTTGTGGTGGAGGATATCGATCTTACTAATTTCACTTTAGTGCCAAATGCAGTTGTATATGATTACAACGAAGACGGTTCTTTAGATTTGGTCGTTGGTGAAAGTCAAAACATTATTACCAACATCGCGCTTCTAGGTAGCCCAAATACCTCTGCCCCCATTTTAGTGGCAGATATAGATAAATATGACGTTTTAAGTACACCACCAACACCAGGAACAATCGGACTTGCGGAAGGACTGGTTAGTAGTGATGTTTTAAATAAGTCTGATTCTTTTGCACCGATAGCCGCCGAGTTTCGCGTTAGCGAAAGCGGTGCCGCGAACTACGCAATTTCTATATATACTCCTCCGGGGACAGCTGGCGTTTCACCTCAAATTTCTTTAAATTATTCCTCGCAGAGTGGTAACGGTTTATTAGGCTTGGGGTGGAGTCTGGGGGGGTTGTCATCTATAAGTAGATGTAGGCAATCTATGGCTGTTGATGGTCATTCGGCGCCTATCACGTGGAGTCAGAACGACAGATTTTGCTTAAATGGACAGAGGCTTCTATTGCAGTCTGGATCGAAATATGGTGAGGTTGGTGCAACTTATAAAACAGAAATTGATAGTTTCGCGACCATAATTTCTATAGGAGGAGAATTAGGTCATCCTGCCTATTTCGTTATGAAATCTAAGGATGGTTCTTCAACAGAATTTGGAAATAATTTAAGTTCCTTATTTAACAATATTTCGGGAGAAACGTTAAGTTGGTCTATAAGTAAATTCAGTGATAGTGTTGGAAATAAAATAGATTTTGAATACGAAAATACTGGACTTAGTCAGAAAATATCCAAAATAGAATACGGTTCCTCAAATTTAAATCATTCATTTTTGGAGTTTTCTTACGAAAAACGTCCTTATGATAAAATTACTGGTTATACAGCGGGATTTAAGACCGAAATATCTGACAGATTGACAGAAATTAATGTAAATACGAATTCTACACTAATTCGTAAGTATATATTAACCTACGATCACGTTAATATTGATTACTCTCGCGTTGTTAAAATTGAAGAATGTACAGATGATGAAAAATTAACTTGTCGAAGTGCCACAAATTTCGAATGGCAATATCCGATAACTGGACTTAGTTATTCGTCAGAAAATTTATACAACTTACCTACCACTAAATTTCTCGATTATAAACCATTGGACATTAATGGTGATGGAGACCTTGATTTAGCTTATATTCGCGCCTCTGGTGGATTTAGTAGCCAATATTTTACTTATGCTATTTCTGATGGCGAATCCCTCGTTCGCGCTCCCGAAGAAAAGTATTATTCTGATAACGTTGGTTCTTCCAAGGTAAAATTTGAAGTTTTAGACTACAACTCAGACGGCAGGTCGGATGTTATGATCTACGCTGAATCTCTATCGCGTTGGACATTATTTTTGTCCGAATACATCTCTGGCAATTGGAAGTTGGTGGAGAAGTCGAATATCTCTTTCCCTTTTGCCGACGAGGATACCGTATTCGCAGATGTCAACTCTGATGGATTGGCCGATGCGTTATACTACGACGAAGGTAATCTTTATGTATACCCTTTAATCAAGTCGGGCGCTTCTATTACTTCGAGTCAGTACTACAAATTTGCCTCCTCACCAACTACATATCCTATTTCTATAACTGGTGGTCCAACAATTTCAGAAGTAAATACTCACTGTAATGAATTACAATACCTTCAAGGATTTAGTACTGTCAAACTGTATCCAGGTGCAGTTGGTGATTATAATGCTGATGGTCGAATTGATCTTGTTTTTTCTATTGAGCGATATTTTGATGAGGCAGTAGATTACAACCCTCCTGGTGGTGGCGGCACCCATCCGTTGAAAGTGACTAATTCTTTAACCTCTATATCGTCGGGAACACTCTCAGCAAACTCAACAACTACAAAATCACCTTATTTACCGTCGGGCGTTAGATGTGCGGACCGTGGTTTTAAACTTAAAAATTATGTTGCATATACCTTTTCTGACGATTCTAATTCTCTGTCTTATATTGGTCGTTTATTGGATAAACATGCCTACAATGATAATGATGACAAGGTAAGAGTTTTAGCAACAGATATAAACTCTGACGGAGTTAGTGATATTGCTTCGTTTAACAAAACAGACTCGGATTATTATGTTTGGTCAGCGAAATTGGGAACAGGCGTCGGATATGAGTCCGAGATGTTTCTAATTGGCGGTAAAGAAAGTAATGTTGATAGTTTAGCGCAATTTTCCGATTTTAATAATGAAGGTTATTTAGATTTTATTTATAACGATTTCGGTGCATCAAAATTAAAAGTTAAGTATTGGTCTCCGTCAGAGCAACGTTTTTCAGCTGCGACCGATGATATTCCTCGATATTCTAGAAATTTAACAAACGAAAAATATACATATACTGAAAGCTCAACTATTCCCTATCAAAAATCTGTTTCAACCTCATCGGCTGACTTTATTACTGCAAATGATGATGATGATCGCTATTTCTTTTTAAATCTTGATGGAGCTGGTGGTAGCGATTTGATCCACTTTGACCAAAGTGAGCAAGCTTTAAAAATATATAAGAATAAAAATGTTGGTCCTACAAATCACGTTATCAAAAAATTTACGGATGGGCTCGGCGCTAAAACATATGTGAATTATGAATTATCACATTCTTCCGGCCACTATATGGGGTTAAATATTGGCGCTGTAAATTCCACCACTAACCAACAAGTATGTGTTGTAGTCGATAATTCTTACGGTGCTTTAGATAATTGCTTCACTCGCGTAAAAACCACTTTGAACCCGGCAAATTTTTACGCAGCGTTGAATAACCCTTTTGCTGGTTTACCTAACATTCAGTCAGAAGCTTTCGATATGGCTCCGGTGTTGGAAAATCAGAGTCCTAACTTTGTTGTTACATATGTTTCCAGTAGCGCTCCAACGGCTAATAATCCAGATTCTCTTGCAACAGTGTCATATTTTTATGAGCAGAGTAAATTACAAGCTGCTGGACGTGGATTTTTAGGATATAAGAAGCTCTCCACGCTGGATCACCAAACCGGAATAGAAACAACCACTACTTATAGGCAGGATTACCCCTATACAGGCAGCCCGATAAAAACGGAAAGTTTTTATAATACGCAACGTTTAAGTAGTTCTAGCAACTTATGGAATACAAAGAAAAGTGTGCGATTAGATGGTATTCGCTATCAACCTTTTATTGAAAAAGTGGAAGATATTTCATACAAAGTTTCCAGTAACTTCAAAGACGGTTTATCTGTGTCTTCGGAGATTGTAAAGAAAGTAGATACTCTTAGCGTCTTTGATGACTATGGAAATCCTACCGAAATAACAATAACAACAATCGGAGATGGTAATACTTATTCAATTTATACTCGTAATGATTATGGTTTAACCAATACATCTAGAGAATTAGGGCGTCTAAGATCAACAACAGTTGAGCATTCTAGATCGGGTTCCAATATTCCTAAAATTACGAGAACATCTAACTTTTCATATTATGGCTTTGGCTGCAATGGGCCAGAAAATATGTATGGATTGCTTTGTGTCGAAGAAACTAAGACAGGTGATCAATACACGTTAACCACAAAATATGAATACGATATATATGGTAATAAAATAAAAAATACCACTGAATCAACGGGTGAAAATGCGAGAGTCTCTGCATATTCCTATTCTGTTAACGGTCGTTATATGAACAAAATGTCCAATCATTATGGACAGGTGACTGATGAATACATTGCGTGGGATGTTCATGGACAACCCACAAAGATGAAAGATATTCTTGGGAATTTGAGTCAGAGTAAATATACAGAATTCGGAGAGAATTATTTAATTTATAGCCCTACAGGTTCTTTCTCCGTTACATATAGATCTGCACCAGAAGGCTGTCCTATCGGTGCTGTTTATAGAATTAATGTATTTTCTGTGGATGAGGCAGAATCGTTTGAGTGTATAGATAAAGTTGGTAACAGTATAAAAACCGCAAAAAAACTCTTAGATGGAACTTGGAGTTATAGCCTCTCCGAGTATGATATTTTGGGGAGAATGTCTCGTCAGTCAGAACCATATAAAGCTAACAGTGAAATATTTTGGACCGACTATTATTACGATGTGCTTGGCAATGTTGTTCGTATGGATCAACCAGATTATGCGAACAACCCAAGAAATAGCTATATAGAATACGTTGGTTTTTCTAAAATCGACACAAATGTTTTAAATCAAAAAAGAATAGAATATACCAATGTACTGGGCGAACTAATTAAAGTCATTGATAACGAAGGTACAAACATATCATATCAATACAACGCTGTTGGTGATCTTCAATCAACAAGTACCTCTTCCGGATCTACTTCTTATGTAATTGAAAATAAATACGACAACTATGGTAATAAATTACAGACAAATGATCCCGATAAAGGTACTTGGTTTTACCATTATAATGGTTATAAAGAGTTAACTAGCCAAGTAAATGCTAATGGGGACATTGTAAGCCTTGAATACGATTTCTTAGGCCGCAACATTAAGCGGACAGATCCAGATGGGGTTACCCAATGGATCTATAACAATAATAATTCAGGTAATAGCAGATCAAAAATGGATTATGAGGTGTTATTTGATACCTCTGGAGAAGTAACTTATAGAAAAGACTATTTGTATGACAGTCTTGGTCGTGTGAACGAGGTAAAGACAAAGATAGACGATGAAGAATTCTTTGAGCGTACTGTGTTCGATGTATATGGGCGCAATTACCAGAGTGCAGATGCGGCAAAAACTCAAAATAGTATGCAGTATGAATACAAAAATGGATATTTATATAAGATTAGCAACGTACAAAATGTTAACGAAATATATTATCTAGCAACTCAAATGGATGCGCGAGGCAATGTCAATCAGTACAAACAAGGAGCTGTTGTAACAAATCGCTCATACGCAGCCGAAACTGGTTTTTTAACCAACGTTAAATCGAGTGTATTAGGTGTTTTTGGAACACAAGATTTATCGTATGACTGGGATGCTCTTTCTAATCTAATATCTCGAACAGAAAAAAGCGGTAATAAAAACCTTGTAGAAAGTTTTGGTTACGATAAGTTGAACAGACTCAGTTGGTCAGAAGTTTCTGGGAGAACACGCCAAAATTATGTCTATGATTTATTTGGTAATACTACGTCAAAAACCGGTGTAGGTAATTATAAATACGGTGGTGCCTGTCTAAATGGTGCTGGACCACATGCGGTTTGCGAAATTAATAATGGTGGAACAACCGAAGCTTTTGATTACGATAACAATGGCAATATGCTCTCTCACCGTGTAAACGGTACAGTAGACCGCCAATTTGTGTATTCAAGTTTCGATAAACCAACTCGAATTACCAAAGGTGATCACACGACAGAATTTGAGTATGGTGCGGATCGTAGCCGTTATAAGCGTGTTGATAATAATGATGGTGAGATTACAACAACGCTATATATTGGCGCTATTGAAATACTAACCAAACCGGATAATAGTCGCGAAATTCGTCGTTATATCAATGGATCGGTTCTAGTTACACAGGATTATAATCTTGATGCTAACGGTAATTATCAGTTTGCTCGTGCGGTAACACGCAATATTCTTACCGACCATCTTGGATCTACCGATGTTATTGCTGATGTAAACGGACAAATTGTTCAAGAACAGAGCTTTGATGCCTGGGGTGCAAGGCGTGCAACGGCTGATGGCGTTCGTCTCGACAATATTTCACTCATATCGTTTGCAGATATTAATAATCAATACACCACTAAAGGATTTACAGGGCACGAGTCTGTAGACCAAGTTGGTGTCATTCATATGAACGGTCGAATTTATGATGCGCGGTTGAGTCGTTTTTTACAGGCAGATCCGAATGTTGATGGTGTCGATAGCACCCAAGGATACAATCGCTATTCTTATGTTCATAACAACCCTTTGAATGCTACCGACCCAACGGGTTTTTTCCTAGATAAACTGGTTGGCGCTCTTACTAATGGAATATTAGGAGAGGCTATTGCCAATGCTATTCCAGAGTTCAGGCAGGTCTTACAGATAGCCGCTTGTACCCTAGGTAATGCTTTAGGTTGTGCTGTTTCAACATTTGGAAATACGTTTGCAGCCGGTGGATCATTTAAAGACTCTTTAAAAGCAGGGGTCCAGTCGTATGCTTCTGCGAAAGCTTTTGATAGCATAGGGGATTACTTTGACGGAGCAAAAGGATCCAGTGTTTATACGCGTAGAGGTGGTTTTTATCATGGGTTAGCGCATCAATTTACAGGTGGGGTAATCTCTGAATTGCAGGGTGGGAAATTTGGTCACGGATTTGTTTCGGCCGGCATTAGTTTTGCCGCGGGGCATTATGCTGAAAATGCTGGCTTTACTCTGGAGGAGCAGTTTGTATTTGCAGTAGTAGCCGGCGGAGTAACGAGCGAAGCAACGGGCGGCAAATTCACAAACGGTGCAACTACAGCGGTTTACCAGTTTGTATTTAATCAGGCGGCCCATCCTTCTGCACAAAAGGGGCGAAGCCTGAATCCATTTAAGATTATTAGAAAAGAGTTTCCTAAGTGGTGGAATGAGGAAGTTTCTCAGCCAGTAGGTGAAGTAGTGGATGCTTTAGCAACGAGTGCTAAAGAAAACCTAACTATTAAGGCTGGATTTGAAGGTGCATATGGTGCGGGGGCTACAGTTCAAGGAACTACAAAATTGAATGGTGATAAGGGGTATGAAATTACCTTTAACAAAGGAGTGATGTTGAATCCTGTGGGTAGTATTGGCGGTGATGTTTATTCTACAGGCGATATAAACGGCTTTTTTCAGTCTGTCGAATTTTGTGCTGTTGGTTGCATAAGTATTGAAACTAACTATCAGGATTGGAGTTTTGGTACATCTATAGGGACTGCTGCTGGATTTAATTTTCAAACAGGTACCAAAGGGGATTTCTAGTGTTTGGCGTGATATTTATTTGTTTGCTTGGTATTCAGGGGTTTTTATTAACTCAATACTTGAGGAGTCTCTCGCGTATATCAAGTATCAGTGTTGACCAGCAAAAACTTATTGGGCTTACAGTTCTGGAAAGTAGACTCACGAATTATATGTTGCTCAAAGATGTTAAGTTTTTTATATGCCTTTTGACTAAATCATATGCAAAAAGTGACATAGAAGAAGGAGTTAAAGCTCAGCTAGATACGGCGAGATTTTATCTGCTTCTACAATATCCGGTTGTTGCCTTGCTCTTTTTGGCTCCAACACTTTTTAATCAATAACACTCAATAAGTAGGAAAGGCACTCGTTAAAAATTATTGAGTGCCTTTTTAGTTTTTACAGTTAAGGTTCGCTAGTCAGTACCAAACATCCGTCCATCACTCTGACCTTCACCGGCGAATCAATCTCAAATCCGGCTTTGATTAATAATAATAAATAAAAGGACATCCATAAAATTGACTTTCCCTCCAATCTTAGCCATAATCCCAAACTATGACTAAACCTCGTTCCGAACAAGTCTCCATCGACGACACTCCGTTTTACCACTAAATACTAAATAAAAGGACATCCATAAAATTGACTTTCCTTCCAATCTTAGTCATAATCCCAAACTATGACTAAACCTCGTTCCGAACAAGTCTCCATCGACGACACTCCGTTTTACCACTGCATGGTCCGCTGTGTCCGCCGTGCTTTTTTGTGTGGTGATGATCACGAAACCGGTGAGAATTTCGATCACCGCAAACAGTGGTTGGTCTCTCGTCTTCGTTTTTTATCCTATGTTTATGCCATTGATATTTGTGCTTACGCGGTGATGAGCAACCATTACCACGTAGTTTTGCATGTGGATAAAAGTCGTGCCGAAAACTGGAGTTTGGATGAGGTGGTCGAGCGTTGGTTGCAGTTGTACAAAGGTGATAAATTAATTCAAAAGTGGATTGTTTCGTGCAGAATAAATAGGAAAGAATAAATAGGACATCCATAAAATTGACTTTGATTTTCTCCTCTGCCATAATCCCAAACCATGACTAAACCTCGTTCCGAACAAGTCTCCATCGACGACACGCCGTTTTACCATTGCATGGTTCGCTGTGTGCGCCGTGCTTTTTTGTGTGGCGATGATCACGAAACCGGCGAGAATTTTGATCACCGCAAACAGTGGTTGGTCTCTCGTCTTCGTTTTTTATCGTACGTTTACGCTATCGATATTTGTGCTTACGCAGTGATGAGCAATCATTACCACGTAATTTTGCATGTGGATAAACGTCGTGCTGAGACATGGAGTTTGGATGAGGTAGTCGAGCGTTGGTTGCAGTTGTACAAAGGCGATAAATTAATTCAAAAGTGGATTGCCTTTCGTGCAGAGATGTCTAAGTCAGAACTTAAAAAAGCCGAAAACATTATTGAGCAATGGCGTGAACGTTTAACCTCAATCAGTTGGTTTATGCGGGGCGTGAATGAAACTATTGCTCGAATGGCAAACGAAGAAGACAATTGCAAAGGTAGATTTTGGGAAGGACGCTTTAAATCTCAGGCATTGCTGGATGAGCAAGCGTTGCTCACGTGTATGGCCTATGTTGATTTAAATCCAGTCCGTGCAGGCATCGCCGATGATCTAATCGATAGTGATTTTACCTCCATCCAGCAGCGTATTTTCGATTTTGTTAACGCTAAAAATACAACCGATAAAAATTCAAAACAGGAAAAAAATTCAGATACTTCTGAGGAAAAAATCAATCTCAAATTAACAAAAAGTAATCAAAAACGAATTCAATCAAAAGTTAAAAAACAACAAAAAACAGAAAAATTACTTCAATTAGATTCTCCGCCAAAATCTCACATAAAACCATTTCATGGCAGTGTGCACACTGATCTTACTGATGCCATCCCAATAACATTTGCAGATTACTTAGAGCTGGTTGAAACTACCGGGCGATGTATTCGTGAAGACAAGCGTGGTTTTATTTCCGATGCGTCCGAAAAAACTATCCACACTCTTGGGCTTAATCTAGAACAGTGGATTACACACGTTAAAAATTTCTCCTCTTTATATGCTTCAAATGCAGGTTCAAAAGAAACCTTAAAGATTAAATCCGCAAAAGACAATAAACGTTGGTATAAAGGTATTGGGTTAATATCTTAGGTTACCGTGTGCGCTTTTAATTGTTTACGGATTACTATAATCTGAGGTTGTCCTTTATTGCTCATTATTGCTCTTCTCAAACACAACTTTCACATGGATCTGGTTTGTAATGAAAAAATATATTGTCCTTCTTTTAATGTTTGTGAGTGTTGTACTGATGCAACAGGCTAGCGCAATCACTGAGAAGCGAATTAAACCTTCTAAAGTGAATCTCCGTAACTATGAAACCTTTGTCTCTCAGATACGTGAAGATTTGCCTGTTGGAACCTCTATTGAGCAGGTAGAAGAGTATCTATCTAACAGAGGAATTAGCTACGGTGTTTAAGAAGAGGAAGGTCTTATAAAATTTACAGTCCAAAACATTGCTAGTTTTTTATTTATTGTCACTACCAGCCTCCAGGTTAAGATATATGTAACTTATGAAAGTGATGTTTCGAAAATTACCGGTGAAACTTATCAAACAGGGCCATAAAAGCGCTGTTCGATAGTTATTAACCTCGATCTAATCTAGTGTTGAAAAATAGAGGAAACGCTGGTTAACCAAGTGTTTCCCGCGACACAAGGACGTGTTGTTAATTTCGAAAACAGTCATTGATTTATGTTGTAACAAAATTGCAAATCACACTTTCAATTTCTACCCTCTGATTTAATCGTAGATAAACCAATCAAAAATCCCCCACTATTAAACCATCGATAGTTTGCCTAGGCTGTAATTAGGCGTCATCGATGTGTGACTTTGCATGTTAATAGAAACGTTGCTGAGACATTAAAAAAATCTGAAAAAAGCCAAAAAATCGGTTAATTGTACGAATAATTAATCCCTGTTAGTTGGTTTATGTGCCGCTTTAATGTATTAATAAAAGTATGATTTACAAGTCTTTTTTTACTTTTTTGTAGCAGTATTCATGATTTTTTTGGCGATACATAATTCTGCCTATTAAAGATGAAATTAAGGTTTTATTAATTTAATCACCGTGAAGTTCGTTTAATCGATGACTTCTCAATAAAAGTGAGTTTGAATTCTTATGGCAACTAAAAAAGAGTATCTTCCTAATATAGAGTTATGGTTTGAAAGACTGGGTCACATGTCTAAAGATGATTGGTTTCAAAGTGCTTTAGCGTCGCAACGAGATTGGTTAAAGAAAGATTATTCAGGAGCCATGGAGCAAAGATTCATGGGGGTCTCAATGGCTTATCTGAATAGAGCTTGGCGTTCCTGGTTTCTTGAAAAAGACCTTAACGCTTTTCGTTTGAATATGCTGCACCATTCTATTTTGAATATTGCACGTCACGCTCGTTTATCTGCGTATTACGCAGAGTCATTGGGGCAATGGATTCTACCCGCCCTTTTGGCTAACCATATGGAAGGCATTCATTGGCACAGTCAACACTTGGTTCCAGGTTTTAATCGCTATAATGAAGTACCAAAAACTGCCCCCGATGCCATGACACTAGGGTCTTATACAGCGCGTGGTATTCAATTTCGCTTGGTATTGCAAGCTGATTGGGAAACGGTGCTTGAGCGAGCCGAAATTGTGGTTGCTAACCCTGAAATACTAATGCGTAAGGCCGATCTATGGGATTGGAAATTTGATATCGCAATTGCTAATGGCGATGTAAAAACTATGGAGGCAATTGTACGCAAGCTATTAACGCCTGCACTTAAAAAAGCTCATGACGACGCTTATTTCGGTGCAGGAGGATTGTTTACCCCCTTGGCAATGTTGCATCTAAAAATTGCCCGTTACCACGGTTATGTATTGGATGTAGAGTCACCGTGGATTCCTCCAGAATGGCTTGACATGGAACCACTCGAAAACCCAGTAATTTTCGAAGAATTTAAACACGTTGATATATACGAAGCCTACGAAATTAATGAACATTATTGGCGTGGGCCAATAGATTATCTTCCCTTAAAACCGCGAAGACCCGGCGAACCTCCAGTAACTTTTCAAGAATGCTGGGATTTGTTGGCCAGTGATGTAAAAAAAGAATATTTTTATAAAAAACCCAAAAATGACTAAAAGGTATTTTAGGGTTTCGGTGATTCTTATAGAAATCAATACAAAAGCCTACAGTAAAAATCTGTAGGCTTTCTTTTTTACCAACCTATAGAGCCCATATTGTCGTCGTTTTTAGGTTTTGGTTTGCTGCCAATTTTTGTTGAGAAATGTATTTTTTCTTCGCCGTATTGATTGCGTCGGTAAGAGAATTCGCTTTCGAATACAATTTTTAAATCGTCGTCTTCAATAAACGATAATGCGTCCTGTATTGCTTTCTCAATCATTTCTACGCTGATTTTATTAATCTTTTCTTTAATGTCTTTCTCTTTGGTTTCTTGCATTGTATTTTCCATTAGTAATTGAGCGAATCAAGAAACGTTGATTATAAAATTGAGCGTGTGAACTTATGTTTTAATTTTTATTTATGTAATCTAATTTATTGCTTGAGCTGCTTAAAAACAGCTCTTTGATAAATGCCTTTTACTTACGTTGGTTCTTTAGTTGGCGCTAATTATTGTTTTGGCGTGTAAATTCGTAAAGTTTAATTGTATTAATTTCAAACTGTTTATCAATTCTTCGTCTCTAAATTTTTCTTACCTGTGTATTCAAAAATAATATATTGATAGTGTTACTTGTATCGCAGCCTGCATACTTCGTTTTCTGTTTAAATAACACTTTAGTTGTGTGTTGTTACTTACATTCTTAAGAAAAAGCTTTAGTTTTGTGAGTTGGTTCGCGTGCGGTATTGCTAAGTATTATCCATTGCGAAAATCGGTAAGCCTTTTGCGTGCTTAGCCGTTAGCGTGTCTGGATAGACATTTTAAACAGTTTTAACAGAAGAGACGTATAATGGAAAAGATCAAAAAAATTCTGTCGGCAGGTTTTGTGGGTTCATCGGTTGTTCTACTTGCAGCGTGTGGTGGCGGTGGATCTGGTACCGATAACGTAAGTACAGGTTCACTAACGTTAGGTATCACTGATGCTCCTATTGACTCTGCAGATTCCGTAACCGTGGTATTCGATTCAGTGACGCTACAAGGCCCTGAAAGAACTACGATCGAATTCGATGAGCCAATGGCCATTGATCTGTTAGATTTTCAAAATGGTGAGCGCGTCTTATTGTTAGATGAACAAGAGCTATTGGCCGGTGATTATCAATTTATCCGTTTAGGCATTGTTGAAGAAGGGTCTTTCATTGAAGTTGAGGGGCAGCAGTTTCCGTTAGAAGTACCAAGCGGCTCTCAAAGTGGTTTGCAATTAAACCGAGGTTTTACTTTAGCTGCTGGCGGTGTTTCTGACTTTACGGTCGATTTTGATTTGCGTCGCTCTATTACCATAACCGGTAATGGCGATTATATGCTGCGCCCTACGCTGAGAATTGTTGATGCGTTACAGGCGGTAAATTTAACTGGTGTAATTGATGAAGCCTTTATTATTGACCCAGCCTGTAACAATGGCGATAACAATGACATGGGTAATGTGGTTTATCTTTTCCCAACACAAGACGTTGTGCCGCAAGACGTACAAGGTAACGATGGCGACCCTATCGCCAGTGCCAATGTAGAGTTTAACAGTGCAACGGGAGAGTATGAATATACCATTGGATTTGTCGCCGTTGGAAATTATACCTTAGCGTTTACCTGCGATGCATTGTTGGATAATCCAGAAGAAGATAACTTAGATGTTGTTAATTTTCCGTTTGTTGAAAATATCGCGGTTGGTTCCAATTAATCGCTTGCGTATTATTTTACGAAAAAATTTCTACCGACATTCTTATTTCCAATCAAAAAACCACCATTTGGTGGTTTTTGTATTTTTAGTATATCTGAAATTACCATTTTTAGTTAATTCGAAAGTTTATTTAAATTAACTAAGGGAAACTCTGATTAACCTAGAGTTTCTCGCGACACAAGGATGTGTCGCCAATTTCAAGAACGGTAAGTGATTGAAATTGTGAAGAAATTGGAAATCACATTTTCAATTTCTGTCCTCTGATTAAATCATGGATGAGTTAATCAGAGGTTCCTAAGTTGTAATTCTTTCACGGCAGATGCTTTGCTAGACTTGTGGTCTTTTAGGGCGTGAGCAAATGTTAAAAAATATTGTAAAGTTTGGGGCTGTATTATTTTCTTGTGTGTTTTTGAGTAGTTACTCTTTGGCGGCTGCCAATCAAAATACAGGTAATGTTAAAATTACAAGAATGATCAATGTCGGTAATACTGGTCAAAATGTTTTGGAAATTATTACCGATCAAAGCCAAGTAACCAATCCTGCCGGTTGCGCTAATCCCAACCGTTATGTTTTGCCGGCAGATTTTTCTGAAATTGGGCGGGCTATGATTTTAGGCGCCAGAGTTGCTGAAAAAGAAATACAATTTGTAATCTGGGGTGGTGGTTGTTTTGGTTCACAAAATTATCCCCAAATTGTACACGTTATTTTTTAATAAACATAAATAAATTTAAGTTGGGGAGTTTAATGAACCGCGGTATAGCTTTTATATTGTCAATAATGGTTTCGTTTCCAGTATCTGCTGGATTATCTCGAAATAATACTGTTGAATGGGTTGTTGTTAGTTCGATTCAATCTGGGCATGGTTATTTTGTGCAGTTCTCGAATGCTTTGCCTGATGATGAGTGTGCATCTGGCGCTAAATCACGAGTCAAGTTTGATAGAGATGATGATGGAATTTTATCGTTACTTCTAACGGCAAGAGCATCGTCTTCAAAGGTTGGATTTTATTACAATACAACCACAAATTTACCGAATGCCGGTGGCCACGTAGTGCCTTCTTGTGAAATCTTAAATATTTGGATAGAGAATTAATTCTTTCTCCGGGCGACAATAATCTCGGTAACAATATTTGATGGTTAAAAGGCGAGTTAAATACTCGCCTTTTTTGTTTTTAACTAAACAAATGCAAAATTAATCTGCAAGAAGATTTTTTAATATACCTTCATAAATAGCCGATGTGTTATCTAAGTCGGTAATGCTTACGCATTCGTTAATTTGATGAATGGTTTTATTAATTGGGCCGAGTTCTACAACTTGCGCACCGGTTGGGGCGATAAATCGGCCATCGGATGTGCCGCCTGCGGTGGATAATTTTGTGTCTATGCCGGTGTTGGATTTTATTGAGTCTACTATGGCGTCCACTAATGTGCCGGGCTCGGTAAGAAAAGCTTCGCCACTTAAATTCCAGTCAATCTCATAATCCAAATTATATTTTTTTAGAATTGCTTCTGTGCGTTCAATTAATTGTTGATGTGTCGATTCGGTTGAAAATCTAAAATTAAAAATAACTTTTAAATGGCCTGGTACAACGTTGGTCGCGCCGGTACCACCGTTAATGTTTGATATTTGAAAGCTGGTTGCTGGGAAATAATCATTGCCGTCGTCCCAGTTTTCGGTAGCGAGTTCTGCTAGAGCCGGAGCTGCCATGTGAATAGGGTTTTTTACTAAATGCGGATACGCAACGTGACCTTGTTTACCTTTAATAGTTAACCAGCCACCAATGCTGCCGCGTCGGCCGTTTTTAATGACATCACCGGCGACTTCGGTACTGGATGGCTCACCCACCAAACACCAAGTAATTTTTTCGTTTCTTTCTTCTAGCCATTCAACAACTTTGACCGTGCCGTAATCGGCAGGGCCTTCTTCATCACTGGTGATTAAAAATGCGATACGACCCTTGTGATTTGGGTAGCTTTCTACAAAGCGCTCGCAGGCTGTAACCATGGCCGCGAGTGAGCCTTTCATGTCGGCAGCGCCGCGGCCGTACAGCATATCTTCGTGAATTGCGGCTTCGAAAGGATGAAATGTCCAGTTCTCCTCTGGGCCAGTCGGTACTACGTCGGTATGGCCTGCAAATGCGAATAAAGGGCCGCCTTCACCGCGCACCGCCCAAAGATTATCTACTTTGTCGTCTCCTTCACCCCAAGACAGAATTTGGCAGTCAAAGCCAATTGCGGCTAAACGTTCAATCATTAACGTTTGGCAGCCTGCATCGTCGGGAGTAATCGACGGTTTGCGAATAAGTTCTTGAGCAAGTTGCACGGTAGCTGAGTAGTTTGACATAAAATTCTCGGGGGTAATTGATACTTAGAAAACGAGAGCAGAGAACAAATATTAGTTAATCATTAATCAAGATTATTTCACTGGTAGCAGCTGAAACTCTGTGGCCATTTTATTCGCTTATCTTCCATTTAATGAGAGAACAGCAATAGAGGTTATGAATTCCAATTTCTGCCAGCTAATTAAATCATGATGGAGTTATTCAGTGGTTCTAGAGTCAGTGGTTCTAGAGTCAGTGCTGAGTTTAAATACTTTTATTGAAACGTTTTTGTTGCGATGCTTTTTAAAAAGAGTTGTCAGAAAACTCACCATAGTTTGTTATTCAATGAGACTCCAAAAAATTAGAGCCTCATTGTTAACTCTGTAATACGATTAGTTATGAGCGTGCAGCTCTTCGTTTAATTCGATGGCTGATTTATTGGTTTTGCATTCAACGGCGCCGGTTTGTGAGTTGCGGCGGAACAATAAATCATTTTTACCGGCGAGATCACGCGCTTTCATAACTTCTACCACATCACCTTTGTCATCAAGTACGGTGACTTGTGTACCGGCGGTGATGTAAAGGCCAGCTTCAACGGTGCAGCGGTCGCCTAATGGAATACCAATGCCAGAGTTAGCACCCAGTAGCGAACCTTCCCCCACAGAAATAACAATATTACCGCCGCCCGACAGTGTGCCCATGGTTGAGCAGCCGCCGCCTAAATCGGAACCTTCGCCGATCATCACGCCCGCAGAAATACGACCTTCGATCATGCTCTTACCAGCGGTACCTGCGTTAAAGTTTACGAAACCTTCGTGCATGATGGTGGTACCTTCGCCAATATAAGCACCTAAACGAACGCGCGCGGTGTGGGCGATACGAACGCCGGTGGGCACTACATAGTTGGTCATTTTCGGGAATTTATCCACGCAATCGACATCGAGAATTTGGCCGTTTAGGCGAGCCTTGAGCTGACGCTCCGATAATTCAGAAAGATCTATGGCGCCTTCGTTGGTCCAAGCCACGTTCGGCAATACTGCAAACATACCGCTTAAATTAACGTTGTGTGGTTTTACCAAGCGGTGTGAAAGCAGATGCAGTTTTAAATAAGCCTCTGGCGTTGTTTTCGGTTCGGCATCGGTTTCTAAAAGTGTTGCCACAACTGGGCGAGTACTTTGGTCAAGCTGCAAAACAAGTTCAGCCAGTTCGCTGTCTAGCGATGCTAAAGCTTCTGAAACCGCTTTAATGTGATCGCTGGTTAACTCGATAGCCTGATTACCGTTTTGGTAATTTAATGCCGAGCTAACTGCTTGAGTAATTTCAGCGCTTGGATTTAATAAGGGTTTTGGATAGAAGACTTCAAGCCATTCGCCTTTTGAATTTTGCGTTCCTACGCCGAAGCCTAGGCTAAAAAGTGTCGTCATTATCTCGTCCTGCATTTATGGAAATGTAATTTTAATCTTTTGAAGAGCTGTAATTAAGCGAGCCATTGCTGATATTGTTCAGCTTTAAAGCCAACATATCGTTGTTTACCGGTATCCAGTAGCGGGCGCTTGATGAGCGTTGGGTGCGCGCAAAGTAGTTGGGCTGCTTGGTCACCGAAAGCTCGATCTCTTTCGGTATCAGACAATTGCTTCCACGTGGTGCTGCGTTTATTGATTAGATTCTCAGTGCCGAGTTCTTGTAACCACTCGTTAACTTGAGTTTCGGTAATTCCGTCACTGCGAAAATCGTGAAATGAATAATCGATGCTATTTTCGTCGAGCCATTTACGGGCTTTTTTTACGGTGTCGCAATTTTTAATGCCGTACAGCGTTGTCATGGGCGAGCCTTTTTCTGTGGTCAAAAAGCAGATATCAAAAAGGTGCGCAAGCATAGCAAAAAAGCTTGAGCTGCTCACGTTTGCAAGTTGAGTTACAAGCTAATTTACGGTTTTAGAACTTTCTTTGGATGCTTGCGATTTGGATAGCAGGTTGTGCATATCTCGCAGACACGTCCATCACAGCCCCGAGCACTACAAAATTCGCGCCCATAATAAATGATCTGCAAATGCAATTTATTCCAAGAGTCTTTAGGAAAGAGCTTTTTGAGATCGCGTTCGGTTTGAGTCACATTTTTGCCGTTGGTTAAACCCCAACGCTGCGCCAAACGATGAATATGCGTATCAACTGGGAATGCCGGTACGCCAAACGCTTGCGCCATAACAACACCCGCGGTTTTATGGCCTACGCCGGGTAGCTGTTCGAGTTTTTCCATGTCGCCCGGTACTTTGCCGTCGTAGTTTTCTACCAAAATTTGCGACAGCTTTAAAATGGCTTTGCTTTTTTGAGGTGACAATCCGCAAGGGCGAATGATGGCTTGGATGTCTTCAACTGATTGCTTGGCCATATCAAACGGATTGTTGGCAAGCTTCCAGAGTCCCGGTGTCACCTTGTTCACGCGTTCATCGGTGCATTGTGCAGACAATAGTACGGCCACCAACAAAGTGTAGGAGTCGGTATGGCCCAGCGGAATAGGCGGCTCGGGATAAAGCTCGTTAAGGCGATGTAAAATAAACGCAACTCGCTCTGGTTTGGTGAGATTTCTCGCTGATGAAGTATTTTCGGTATCCAAATTCATAAGTATGTAATCGCTTACTTTTGATCTAGATTTTTTGCAAACTTAACCAGGCGTTGCGCGGCCTCTACACATTCATCTAGCTCTGCGACCATAGCTATGCGCACATAGTGCGATCCCGGATTGACACCGTTGGATTCTCTGGCCAAATAGCTGCCCGGCAAAACCGTAACGTTTTGTTCGGCAAAAAGCCGTTTGGCAAATTCTTGATCATCAATGGGCGTTTTTAGCCAAAAGAAGAACGCGGCATCCGGCATTTGTACGTCGTACGCGGTCTTTAATAGAGGTAAGACTTGAGAAAATTTCTGGCGATAGGCTTCACGATTTTGCTCGACGTGCAGCTCGTCCTGCCATGCGACTGTACTGGCTTTTTGTGCAACCATTGGCATCGCACAACCGTGGTAGGTTCGGTATTTCAAAAATTTGGCAATAATGGTCGCATCACCGGCAACAAAGCCAGAGCGCAATCCCGGCAGGTTAGAGCGCTTAGACAAGCTTTGAAAAATAACGCAATTTTTGAAATCCAGCCGACCCATGCTCGCACAGGCTTGCAGTACGCCAGCAGGTTTATTATCGAAATAGATTTCTGAATAGCATTCGTCACTGGCGATGACGAAGTTATAGCGATCAGACAGCTCAATTAACTTAACCAGATAGTCCAGCGGTGCTATAGCTCCGGTTGGATTGCCGGGTGTGCATAGGTACAAAAGTTGGCAGCGCAACCAAATCTCTTCGGGTACTTCATCTAAATTCGGTAAGTAACCCGATTCTTCACGGCAATTTAAATAGTAAGGTTCGGCGCCTGCCAGCAATGCTGCGCCTTCGTAAATTTGGTAAAAAGGATTGGGGGAGATAATGACCGGTGATTCTTGGGTGTTATCCACAACCACCTGTGCGAAAGCAAACAAAGCTTCGCGGGTACCGTTTACGCTTAAAACGTTTGCGATCTTAACGCTGTTGTTTGGCAGATCGAAACGCTGTTCGCACCATTGAGCACAAGCTTGGCGAAGCTCCTCTGTGCCACTGGTTACCGGATATTGGCGCAGTAACTCTAAATTATTCGCGATGGCTTCTAACGCAAAAGCCGGTGGCTCGTGTTTAGGTTCACCAATAGAGAGCGCGATGTGCGGCAGGTGCGCCGGTGGTGTAATGCCCGCTTTTAATAACGCGAGTTTTTCAAACGGGTAGCTGTGCAGCTGCTCGATGTGTGGATTCATGTTGGGAAAATCTTTTGGTTAAGCCAGAACTTTGGCGTCTTGTTCTTGAGTTTGCTGATCCAGCTGACTTTGAATTTCTTTTTGCAGTTGCGCGCAGACGTTTGGGTCACTCAATGGCTCGCCGTTTTCGTCCGATAATAAGAACACGTCTTCCACGCGCTCGCCAAGTGTACTAATGCGCGCACTGTTTAGGTGAATGTTCAAGTCGATAAATATACGTCCAATGCGAGCCAGTAATCCGGGCCGGTCTGGAGAGATGACTTCTAGCAAGGTTTGGCCGCTCACCAAATCATTATTGATTGAGGTTTGAGTGGGCATGCGGAAATGCTTGAGCACGCGCGGCGTTCTGCGGTGAATACTGGTGGAATCTTCAAGGCCTACGGAAATTTCACGTACCAGAGAGTCGTGAATTTTCTTTAAGGTTTTCTTATCGCGCTCGATCGGATTGCCTTGCTGATCCAACACGTAGAAGTTAATCAGCGTAATGCCGGTATCGGAGGTATAAATGCGCGCTTCTTGAATGTTTAGGTTCAAGTGATCAAGTGTTAGCGCCGCAGTGGCGAATACGTTTTTGCGATCAAGGGTGCGAATGAATATTTGCGTGGCGCCTTCAACATGAAAAGTGCTGGTTTGGCTGAAGGCTACGACAAGACTTGGGTCTTCGGCATCGGCCACGGCCTGAGTTTGCCAGGCGATATCGATGTGCGATTCACGAACAAAATAATCTTCGCTGATATCGGCCCAAATGGTTAACGCTTTGTCTTTTGAAAGCTTTTTGTCGGCCAACTTGGCCAAAGCGGACTGCTGGGTCTCGTCGATCAAATCTTGTCGATCAACCGGGTTTTCGAGACCACGTCTCAGTATGCGTTTGGTCTCCATGTACAGCTGTCGCATAAGGCTGGCGCGCCAGTTATTCCAAATGGTTGGATTGGTGGCGTTCATATCGGCGACGGTGAGCGTGTATAAATAGTCGAGACGATATTGGTCGGCAACTTCTATGGCGAAATTGTGAATAACATCGGGATCGGAAATATCTTGTTTTTGGGAGACCGAAGACATCATCAAATGATTTTCGACCAACCACACAATTAGGTTGGTATCGCGGCGATTCACGTTGTGGCGCGTGCAAAAATCGTAGGCGTCTTTAGCGCCTAATTGTGAATGATCGCCACCGCGGCCTTTGGCGATATCGTGATAAAGACCCGCCATGTAAAGCAATTCCGGTTTGGGCAAATTGCGGTAAATGTAGTGGGCGATTGGGTATGAATCTTTGCTCTCGGCTTGCGAGAAATGTTGCAGCATTTTCACCAATTGTAGCGTGTGGGCATCAACCGTATAAATATGAAATAAATCGTGCTGCATTTGGCCGGTAATGCGACCAAATTCTGGTAGGTATCGACCCAATACGCCATAACGCTTCATGCGTCGCAATAAGGTGAATAGATCGAAGGGCGCGCGCAAAATGGCGATAAACAAACTTTGATGCAGTGGTGTGGCTCGAAATTCATCGTCAATGAGATTTCTGCTGGCGCGGATCAAGCGAATGGTGCTGGCGCGAACACCCTGTATTTTCGGGTTATTGCCCATGTGTACAAAGATTTCGAGAAGCGCCGATGGGTAGCGCTCAAAGACTTTGTTGTTGGTAACTTCAATAAAGTTGTTGTTGAGCTGGAAGCGATCATTAATGGGTATGATTTCTTCCGGCACACCTTTATCTAAGATGGCTTCACTCAAGAATTGCAACAAGACATCGTTCAACTCTCGCAGAGACAAGACAACGCGGTAATACCATTGCATAAACTGCTCTACAGCCAAACGTTTTTCAGAATTGCTGTAGCCGAACATGGTTGCCAATTCGGTTTGGTAATTGAATAGCAGTCGCTCTTCAGGGCGACCCGCTAAAAGATGCAAGCCGTAGCGAACCTTCCAAAGAAATTCTTCACCGCCATTAAGAATAGAAAGCTCTCTGGAGGTAATAACGTCTTGGCCTTCCAATTGATTGATTGAATCGACGCCAAAGAAGCGCTTGGTAACCCAAACCAGAGTTTGAATATCGCGCAAGCCACCGGGCGCGTTTTTGATGTTTGGCTCAAGGTTGTATTCGGTGAAATTAAACTTCTGGTGGCGTTTTTCTTGTTCGGCAAGTTTGGCTTTGAAGAATTCTCTCGCAGGCCAAACAACATCTGGGCTGACGGCGTCTTTGAGCATAGACACTAAGTGCGGTTTACCAACAATCGAGCGGCATTCCATAAGGTTGGTAATGATCGTGATATCGTTAGACGCAAGCTTGGTGCATTGCTCGATAGTGCGTACGCTGTGGCCTATGTCTAAACCAATATCCCACAACAGCATTACAAAGCCTTCAATGCTTTTACTGGCAGACTCAATGTTGTCTTCTTCAAAGAGTATCAGAATGTCGATATCCGAGTAGGGGTGCAGCTGACCGCGACCGTATCCACCAACAGCGATAAGGCCGCATTGCTCGCTCCACTCAAATTGGTGCCAAGCATAATGCAGCAGGCAATCAACAAATAATGCACGTTCGTAGATAAGGCGACGAATTGGATCGCCTTGGGAAAAACGATGATCAAAATGAGCGTTGGTTTGCGAGATCGCCGCCTTAAACACGGAGATCTTGTTATCGCTAGATTCTAAATTGTGGCGAAACTTCTCCTGATCAAAAAAAATCAGGGGTTCTTCGAAGTGTGGAATCGACACTAAAAGCTTTCCTCTGAGCGAGTAGTAAAGACTTCAACGCCGGTAGCAGTAACGGCCATGGTGTGCTCCCACTGCGCTGATAGGCGACCGTCTTTGGTTTCTACGGTCCAGCCATCTTTTTTAAGTTTAGTATGAGGTTTGCCGGCGTTAATCATGGGTTCGATGGTGAAAACCATACCTTCAACCAGTTCCATGCCTGTGCCTGGTCTGCCGTAATGCAGAATTTGCGGTTCTTCGTGGAATTGTTTGCCAATACCATGACCGCAGTATTCACGTACTACCGAGTAATAGTTTTTCTCAGCATGTTGCTGAATAACGTGGCCGATATCGCCTAAACGTGTGCCCGGTTTTACCAGTTCAATACCTTTATATAAGCACTCTTGAGTTACTTTTACCAAGCGGTCGGCATGTGGAGCAACTTTGCCGACGTTGTACATCTTACTGGTGTCGCCGTGATAACCATCATAAATAACGGTGACATCAATATTAATGATGTCGCCTTCTTTGAGGATTTTCTTATCAGACGGAATGCCGTGACAAATTACTTGGTTTACCGAGGTGCAGATTGATTTAGGAAATCCTTTGTAGCCCAAGCATGCCGGAATAGCTTTTTGCTCATTAACAATATAGTCGTGGCAGATTTGATCGAGCTTTTCGGTTGTTACGCCGGGCACCACGTATTCACCTATCATCTCCAGAACATCAGCGGCCATTTTGCCTGCGATTCGCATCTTCGCGATTTCTTCTGGGGTTTTAATGTGAATATTGGTCATAGTTTACCTTTGGGTCTGATTGATAGAGTGGTGCGAATTACGAGGCAAAAGACTGCTCAAGATTGAGGTTCACAATGATCACAGTGTCTGGAGCGATCTGCTTGGTAGCTCAAGGATTTACGTAATTTTCGCATAAAGTGCATAAGTATAAACCAAGCAGTAAACGTCGAGTAGGTTATGTCTTGCTCGTTTGGTGCTTATTTTTATTGCTAATTCCTTGTAAATTCTGTGCTTATCGAGCAATTAGGCGTTTTGTGTCGCGTTTTCCGTCAAAATCAAACCAGCTTTTTGTAGAAGTAGGCAGGTGTTTGTGGTATAAAGCGCGGCTCGTCTGGTAGGGGTCTGCTCCTCGGCGAAAAAAGCGTTAAAAACACAATGTCACACATACGTCGACACGACTTTCTGGGTGCTCTTTATGGGTTGAAAGTTGGGATGTATGGAGGCCCAACCCAAATAATTTAGGAATTATTTATGCCACAAGTAAGCATGCGCGACATGTTGCAAGCCGGTGTTCACTTCGGTCACCAAACCCGTTACTGGAACCCAAAAATGAATCAATACATTTTTGGTGCTCGCAACAAAATCCACATCATCAACCTTGAGCACACTGTGCCTGCCTTTAACGAAGCTCTTGAAGTTGTTCGTAAGATGGCAGCCTCTAAAAAGAAAATCCTTTTCGTTGGCACCAAGCGTGCGGCTCAAAAGAGCATTCGCGAACAAGCAGAGCGTTCTGGTCAGCCTTTCGTAAGTCACCGTTGGTTAGGTGGTATGCTTACCAACTATAAAACCATCCGTGCTTCTATCAAGCGTTACCGCGAGCTTGAAATTCAAAGCCAAGACGGTACTTTCGATAAGCTTACTAAGAAAGAAGCGTTAATGCGCACTCGCACCATGGAAAAACTAGACCGCTCAATTGGTGGTATTAAAGACATGGGTGGCCTTCCAGATGCTCTATTCATCATTGATGTTGAGCACGAGCGCATTGCTATTCAAGAAGCTAACAAGCTTGGTATTCCAGTTATCGGTATTGTTGATACCAACAGCAGCCCAGAAGGCGTTGATTACGTTATTCCAGGTAACGATGACGCAATCCGTGCAATCAAGTTGTACACCAGTGCAATTGCTGATGCTTGTCTAGAAGGTGCCGCTGCAAATCAAGCTCCTGTAAAAGACGAGTACGTTGAAGAACAGCAAGCTGACGTAGCTGCTGAGTAATCATCGAACATACGAATCTTATAGTAAAAATTTGTGCGTCATATAAATGGCATGGAAGACCGGTATAACGCGGTTTAAATCACAAATGCTTACTCATAGTTCGACATTTGATTCAAAAAGGGGCTAGCAGGCCCCTTTTTTCAAACATTATTTAATTCACGAATTTTCATAGAGGATAAAAAGATGGCAGCTATTTCTGCATCTTTAGTTAAAGATCTACGTGAGCGTACCGGTTTAGGTATGATGGAATGTAAAAAAGCTTTGCAAGAAGCTGATGGCGATATCGAATTGGCGATTGAAAACTTGCGTAAAGCCAGTGGCCTTAAAGCGGCTAAGAAAGCGGATCGTACCGCAGCAGAAGGTGTGGTTGTTGCCAAGTCTAACGACGAAGGTACTTACGCGCTAATGGTTGAAGTTAACAGCGAAACTGACTTCGTTGCTCGCGATACTAGCTTCCTAGGTTTTTGTGAAACCGTTTTAGAGAAAGCATTCGCTGACAAGCAAACCGACGTTGCTGCTCTTATGGCTGGTGACTTAGAAGACGCTCGTGAAAAACTCGTTCAAAAAATCGGTGAAAACATCAGCGTTCGTCGCATTTCGGCAGTGACTAGCGAAGCGGGCTGTGTTGGCGTTTACGTTCACTCTAACAACCGTATCGCATCAATCGTTGAATTGACTGTTGCTGGCAAAGCGGATGTTGCAAAAGACATTGCTATGCACGTAGCTGCTGTTAACCCACGTGTTAACAAGCCAGAAGATATGCCTGCTGAATTGCTTGAGAAAGAAAAAGAAATCATCAAAGCTCAACCGGATATGGCCGGTAAGCCAGACGAAATCGTTGAGAAAATGATGGGCGGCCGTATCAACAAGTTTTTGAAAGAAAACAGCTTATCTCAACAACCGTTTGTTAAGAACCCAGAGCAAACCGTTGCTCAGCTTGCTAAAGCAGCTGGCGGTGAAGTTGCTTCTTTCGTACGTTTCGAAGTGGGTGAAGGTATCGAGAAAGCAGAAGTGGACTTCGCTGCTGAAGTTGCTGCTCAGGTACAACAAGCTAACAAATAAGCTCAAATTTATTGGCATTTGCTTAGCAATAAAAACCGGGGATATCCCCGGTTTTTTTTTGTTGCGAAAGAGCTAAAAAAGCGGTTTTTGAATTTTTTTGCGGCGGTTCTAAACAGAAGTCTGTGAAAAGTATTTTACAAATCAATTTTGAACGTAATGTAAGATAATTGATTTGTGAAATTCATTACGCTTCCTGTTAAACTTCGCCGCAAATTTTTATCTGGTGTGGCGGAGCGAAACCATGGCAACAGCCCGGGACAAAAAATACAAAAGGATTTTATTAAAATTAAGCGGTGAGCAGCTTATGGGAGAAGAGGGTTTTGGTATCGATCCCAAAGTCCTTGATAAGATGGCGCTCGAAATTGGTCAACTGGTTGGCATCGGTGTCCAGGTTGGCTTAGTAATTGGCGGTGGTAACCTTTTCCGGGGCGCCGCTCTCAGTGCCGCCGGTCTCGATCGTGTTACCGGTGACCACATGGGTATGTTAGCAACAGTAATGAATGCACTGGCGATGCGCGATGCGCTAGAACGTTCCGATATTAATTGTAGTGTGATGTCTGCAATTCCTATGAGTGGTATCGTTGAGCATTACGACCGACGTCGAGCCATGCGTTTATTAGAATCCGGTGAAGTGGTAATTTTCTCCGCGGGTACCGGCAACCCATTTTTCACCACAGATTCTGCGGCTTGCTTACGCGGAATTGAAGTTGAGGTGGATTTGGTTTTGAAAGCCACCAAAGTGGATGGTGTATACACCGCAGATCCTATGAAAGATCCGTCTGCGATCAGATACGATCGCTTAAGTTACGACGAAGTCTTGAGTAAGAAGTTGGGTGTAATGGATTTAACCGCTATATGCTTGTGTCAAGAACACGATATGCCGTTACGTGTTTTCAAAATGGACAAAGTAGGCGCGTTATTAAACATAATTACCGGTGGTAGTGAAGGCACTCTCGTGGAGCAAACTCGTCCACAAGAAGGTTGAGCCTTACCGGAAGAAAAATAAGAGAGCTAGTCACTGATGATCAAAGATATTCTCAATGATGCAGAAACCCGTATGGGTAAATCAATCGAAGCACTTGGACATAACTTCAATAAAATTCGTACAGGTCGTGCTCACCCAAGTTTGTTGGATGGCATCACCGTTAACTACTACGGCTCAGAAACTCCGTTGTCACAGGCCGCCAACGTTTCAGTTTTAGACGCGCGTACTCTTTCAATATCAGCTTGGGATCGCTCTTTGATTCCTGAAATTGAAAAAGCCATCATGAAGTCAGATTTGGGGTTGAACCCATCGACAACCGGCGAGCTGATTCGTTTACCAATGCCAGCGCTTACAGAAGAGACTCGTAAGGGCTTTATCAAAACCGCTCGTGCTGAAGCAGAGCAAGCTCGTGTATCCATCCGCAACATTCGTCGCGACGCTATCGGAGACCTTAAAACTTTATTGAAAGATAAAGAAATTGGTGAAGACGAAGAACGCAAAGGCGGTGAAGACGTACAAAAGATCACGGACAAGTATATCGCCCAAGTGGATAGCGCTTTGGCAGATAAAGAAAAGGATTTGATGGAAATTTAAGGGCTGAAATTTTTAGCCTTATAGAGGTTGGCGTGACGAGCGAAGCGTTAAAACACATTGCCATTATTATGGATGGTAATAGCCGCTGGGCGAAGCAGCAGGGTATGTTGGTTGCTTCCGGCCACAAAGCCGGTGTTGAGAGAATTAGAGATGTTCTTCGGGCCAGCTTAGAGCGCGGTGTTGAGGTTTTAACGTTATTTGCTTTCAGTAGCGAAAACTGGCGTCGTCCACCAACCGAAGTAAATGCTTTAATGACGTTATTTTTGGGGTATTTACGCCGAGAAGCGCGCCAGCTGAGTGAAGAAAACGTCGCGATTCGCATTATTGGCAGTCGTGATCGTTTTAGTAAGCGCATTCAGCAAGCTATGGCTGAAGCTGAAGACATTACCCGTAATGGTCAGCGTACACTGGTCATCGCCGCCGACTATGGCGGCAAATGGGATATGACCCAAGCGGCCAAAAAAGTTGCCGAACAGGTTGCGAGTGGCTTAATAACTCCTGAAAGTATCAATGAAGACTTGATAGCTTCACATTTAAGCTTGGCCGACCTGCCGCCACTCGATCTATTAATACGAACCGGTGGCGAAGTACGCATCAGTAATTTCTTACTTTGGCAGGCTGCTTATACTGAATTTTATTTTACCAACGTCTATTGGCCAGATTTTGATGGCGTTGAACTTAATAAAGCTGTTGATGAGTTTTACTGCCGTCAGCGGCGTTTTGGCGGTCGCCACACTGATGATAATAATAAACCGGGGATAGCCAGTGCTTAAAGATAGGGTAAAAAGTGCTGTTCTGATGGCACTCGTCTTTTTAGTTGCCCTCTTTATCTTGCCTAAAATCGGCTTTTTGATGTTTGTGTCCTTCGCAACTGCTGCGGCAGCTTGGGAATGGTCGGCATTGGCTGGTCTTAAGCGTCGCCACCAGCGTATGACCTACGTGTGTGTCCTATTTGTTCTTATCTCGGCATGTGCCGGAATGTTAGGCTTTGGTAGCGATCTAGAAGCCATTGACCACGATAGAATTCAATACTTTGTACTTATAGATTTAGTCTGGTGGTTCGTCGCATTGTTTTTAGTGCGCGGATATCCAGATAACGCCAAAACTTGGGGATCTCAAGCCGGAATCATGGTGATTGGCGGTTTGGTGCTCATACCTACCTGGATTGGTCTCACCTTTTTACGCTCAGAACATAACGGCAGTTGGCTAATCCTGTTTCTCGTTACGGTCGTTGCCAGTGCCGATATCGGTGCTTATTTTTCCGGTCGAAAATTCGGCAAAAGACGTTTGGCGCCGTCCGTCAGTCCAGGAAAATCCTGGGAGGGTGTTTTCGGTGGTTTATCGTTGGCTGTATTGCTAGCCGTTGTAGTCGGTTATTTTTGGATGCCAGACAATCGTCTTTCATTGATATTGTTAGTGGCTGCTACGGCCTTGGTTTCTGTGCTGGGCGACTTACTTGAAAGCATGATAAAACGGCACCGAGGGGTTAAAGACAGTGGTTATTTATTCCCAGGTCACGGTGGTATTCTCGATCGAGTCGATGGTATTACTGCCGCTGCTCCGGTGTTTTCTTTAGGGCTATTATTGCTTGGCTTACAGTTTCCGGCGAATTGATCGTCCAATAAGTTCAAAAAGACACCCGTAATTGGGAGTTCTGAGTTTTTCTATGCAACAAATTACACTCCTAGGCTCGACCGGCTCAATTGGTCGCAGCACTCTTGATGTTATTGCCCGAAATTCCAATCGTTTTCAGGTTTTTGCACTGACCGCGCACAATAATGTTTCATTATTGGCGCAGCAATGTTTGGAGTTTACGCCAAAATTTGCCGTATTAAGCGATCCGCAAAAGGCTGCGGAACTTAGAGATACGCTCGCAGGCAAAACCTGCGAAACAGAAGTGCTTTGCGGCATGGCGGCGTTTGAAGAGGTCGCTTCAGACAGTCAAGTCGATACCGTTGTGGCTGCTATTGTGGGTTCTGTGGGTTTAAAGCCGACCATGGCCGCTGTTAAAAGCGGGAAAAAAGTATTGCTTGCAAACAAAGAGTCGTTGGTAATGGCTGGCAAGGCTTTTATGGATGCAGTGGTCAATCACAAGGCGACCCTGCTGCCGCTCGACAGCGAGCACAATGCTATTTTTCAATGCCTACCTTACAAAGGGTTTCAAGACTCTTTGGGAGCGGCCAAGCCTGACGCACTCAAAGATTCCGGTATCGCTAAAATCTTGTTAACAGGTTCGGGTGGCCCGTTTCGAGAAACGCCCATCGCTGATCTGATCGCGGTAACTCCCGATCAAGCTTGTGCTCATCCAAATTGGTCGATGGGGCGAAAAATATCCGTCGATAGCGCGACCATGATGAATAAAGGCCTTGAATTTATCGAAGCGCGTTGGCTGTTCGACGTAAGTCCTGATGATATCGAAGTGGTGATCCATCCGCAGAGCGTCATCCATTCAATGGCTCAATATATTGATGGCTCAGTACTTGCTCAAATGGGAAACCCTGACATGAGAACGCCAATCGCCCACGCGTTAGCTTGGCCCGAGCGCGTAGAATCCGGTGTTGCGCACTTAGATTTTTTCGAGGTAGCGCGTTTAGATTTTTCTCGGCCGGATTTTGAGCGCTTTCCGTGTTTACGTTTAGCGATCGATGCGAGCCGGGAGTCGTCAACCATAGCTGCGGTTATGAATGCCGCCAATGAGGTTGCTGTTGAGGCATTTTTAGACGAAAAAATTCGTTATACCGATATCGCAACCATAGTAGAGTCGGTCATGAATCGCTGTGATTCACCCACAACCACAGATCTTGAGGCAATTGTTTCGATAGACCAGCAAGCGCGAATTATCGCTCAGGAAGAAATACGGTCAAAATAACGTTGAATAGCCTAAGCTCTGGTATCAAAAAGTAAAATTCGATACCGTTAATCTTCGGTTAATCAACCTTTGAGCACTATCTGTTGTCCAACTCGATTGCAGTTGGATTAGCTAAAGGTTTATACAGCTAATAATCTGTCTTCATTACCAAGCATGGCTATCTTAACGGTTTCTTGGATAAAGGTTGGTCATTCTTACGGAGAAATAGATGACATTAATATGGTTTTTGATAGCTCTGGGAGTCTTGGTGACATTCCACGAGTTCGGCCATTTCTACATTGCCCGCGTATGTGGCGTGCGAGTTGAGCGCTTTTCAATTGGCTTTGGCAAACCCCTTATCAAGTGGTATGACAAAAAAGGCACCGAATACGCTATCGCAGGTATCCCTCTTGGTGGTTACGTCAAAATGCTTGATGAGCGCCAAGGCCCTGTTGATGAAAAGGATCTGCACGAAGAATTTACCCGCAAGCCCGTATGGTCTCGTATAGCCATTGTTGCAGCCGGTCCAATCGCTAACATCGTGCTTGCCGTATTTTTATTTTGGTTGGTGTTGTTGCAACCGCAATCCTATTTAGCGCCTGTTGTAGGTGATGTGGAGCCCGGCAGTGTTGCCGAAGCCGCTCGATTAGAACCTGGGCAAGAAATTGTTGCGATCGATGGTGTTGAAACCCCATCTTGGGAGGCCGTAAATCGCGCTTTAGTTAAACGTTTGGGCGAAAGCGGTGAAATTACTTTTAAAGTTAGCTATTCCGATTCTGATCTGACCTACGAGTCCAGTGCTTATTTGAATGACTGGCAAAAAGGTGTGAGCGATCCTGACCCTATTATTGGTGCGGGTATTAAACCCTTCCGACCTGAAGTAAAACCCATTGTTGCACAAGTGGTTGAGGGTACCCCTGCGGCGGGAGCCGGCATCCAGTTAGGTGATGAGTTCGTTGCCGTTGACGGCCAGCTTGTGACTGATTGGGAATTCTTCGCCGATTATGTTTCGTCCCGTCCGGGTGAAACCATCGAATTTACGGTTGACCGTAAAGGCGAATTACAAGAAGTATTGATTACCCCAGCTCGCTTTGAAGACGGTGGTAAAGTCATTGGTCGAATCGGTGTCGCTCCAGAAAATCCGACTTGGCCCAAAGAGATGATTCGCTCCAGCTCTTATTCGGTGGTTGAAGCTTTTGGTCAGGGCATTAAAAAGACTTGGGAAACCAGCGGTGTTGTATTGCTCTCGCTGCAAAAGCTGGTGGTAGGTGAGATCTCAACCAAAAGCTTAAGTGGTCCACTGTCCATTGCTAAAGTGGCCGGTGATTCAGCTGAACTGGGTTTTGTTTATTTTTTGCGAATGTTGGCGCTATTAAGTGTTAGTCTTGCTATTTTCAACCTTCTGCCAATCCCCGTTCTTGATGGCGGTCACTTAACCTACTACTTTATCGAAGCCATCAAAGGTAAGCCGTTATCGGAACGTGTCCAGTCAATTGGTTATAGGCTGGGTTTCTTTGTGGTCGCCAGTGTTATGGTTTTGGCGTTCTATAACGACATTATGCGCCAAATACAAGGCCAGCTTTTTAACTTGCCCTTCTAGCGTGTTTTACAGTTTAATGCCCGCCTTTGTGTGGGCATTTTGCAACTTTTCAGAGTTTTTTTTGACTCAATAAAGGTTTTGTCAGTCGTACTTGGCAACCCAATAACGAATCATTTTATAAACCATCAATAAAGATACAATTAACTGCCTCAGAATATGAATCGCTCCCTGTTTCCTCTTGCTTTATCCTTAACGCTGCTCTCGCCACTGTCGTTAGCTGAAACCTTTCGTGTCGATGATATTCGTGTTCAGGGGCTGCAACGTGTCTCTGCGGGCACAGTATTCTCTGTTTTACCAGTACAGGTAGGCGATGAAGTCGAAGAGCTTGATATTCAAGAGCTGAGTCGTGCTTTATTCCGAACCGGATATTTTGAAGATATCAGTGTTGGTAAAGACGGGCAGGTATTGGTTATCTCGGTTCGCGAGAGACCGGCAATCAGTTCGATCACCATCGATGGTAACAAGGCCATTAAAACCGATGACCTATTACAGGGTTTAACCGACAACGGTTTATCGGAAGGTCAAATTTTTAAAAGAGCGACTTTAGAAGGTTTAACTCAAGAACTTGAACGCCAATATGTGGCTCAAGGTCGCTATGGCGCAAGCGTTGATGCCGACGTTATTGATTTACCGCGCAACCAAGTGCAGTTAATCATCAATGTAGATGAAGGCAAGGTTGCGAAGATCAAACACGTCAATATTGTTGGTAACGAGAAATTTTCCGACAAAGAACTTTTGGAACTGTTCGAGTTAGGTAAGGCCGGTCGATTCGATTGGTTCACCAGCAAAAACAAATACGCCAAAGAAAAGTTAGCCGGTGACCTAGAGCGTCTAGAAAGCTTTTATCTAGATCGCGGTTACTTAAAATTCAATATTGATTCGACTCAGGTTTCATTGAGTCCCGACAAAGAGTCGGTCTATATCACCGTCAATATCACCGAAGGTGATGTGTACAAGGTCAGCGAAGTTGACCTAGCCGGTGATTTGATTGTTGATGAAAGTATTATTCGTCGATTGATTCTGGTTCGTGAAGAACAAAACTTCTCGCAAGTATTGATGACGACCACTTCCGAGTACATTACTCGCCGTCTTGGTAACGAGGGTTATACCTTCGCAGAGGTGCGTGGTATTCCTGAACGTAACGATGACGATAAAACCGTAAAGGTCACCTTCTTCGTTGATCCCGGTAAGCGGGCCTATGTTCGCCGTATCGAATTCCGTGGTAACACGCGTACCTCAGACGATGTTTTACGACGAGAAATGCGTCAGATGGAAGGTGGCTCTGCCTCCACCGCTTCGATTGAATCTTCTAAAGTACGTCTAGAGCGATTGGGTTTCTTCAAGCAGGTCGATGTCGATACGCAAGAAGTGCCGGGCAGTTCTGACTTGGTTGACGTGGAATATACTGTTGAAGAGCAACCGTCAGGTAGTGTGGGTGCCAGCGTTGGTTTTGCTCAGGGCACCGGTTTAACGCTCGGCGCTAACGTTCAGCAAGATAACTGGTTCGGTTCGGGTAAATCGGTTGGTTTCTCGTTAAGTCGTAGCTCTTTCCAAACCGTTTATAGCTTCAACTACAACGACCCTTATTTTACGCCGGATGGCGTCAGCCGTGGTTTTAGTCTGTTCTTCCGAGCTCGTGACTTTAACGAGTTTAACGTCTCAAGTTTTACCACGGATACCTACGGCGCTACCGTAAACTTCGGTTACCCAACCTCAGAAATTTCTCGAATTAACTACGGTTTTGGTTTTAGTAATATCTCCATCGAAACCGGTCGTTTCGCGGTGCAAGAAATTCGGTCTAGTCCTCGATTATTTGATACCGATTTTGTGCGTCAATCCTACGTAACCGAAGATCAAGTCGCTGAAATTAATGCACTTCGCAACGATTTGGTAGACGATCTTAACGGCGATGGAATTCTTGATGCTGATGAAATTGCTGCATTTAATGATTCAGATGCAGTAACCAATGGCGTGGTTGATCCTTTCGACTACACCGCGGTTGATACTCGTTTTGCCAGTGACGATCCTGTGGTTTTGGTGCGTAACCCAAGTGGCTTTGTGGATGAAAACGGCGACAACTTTAATATGCTGACCTTCACGTTGGGTTGGCGCGAATCGACCCTAAACCGTGGTCGATTGGCAACTCGTGGTGCTTCTCAGTCTTTATCACTGGAAGTTACGGTTCCCGGTAGTGATCTTGAGTATTACAAGGTCACTTACGATGCTCAGTACTTCAAACCTATCACCCGTGATTTTACCTTGCGCTTGCGCACTCAATTGGGTTATGCCGATTCTTTTGGCAGTACTACCGAGCTACCTTTCTTCGAGCATTTCTTCGCCGGTGGTTTTGGTTCGGTTCGTGGTTTTGAGCGCAACAGTTTAGGTCCGCGCAGTTCACCGGCATTCCAATATGACACCATTGCCTTGACCGCAGAAGACTTAGATGGCGATGGCGATGCTGATAACCTCGATAATTTCGCCTACATTCTTGATAGCGAAACCGGTCGTTTGTCTGCTCAACAGCTTACTCGCGGCGATGATGCTTTTGGTGGTAACGTGCTGGTGGAGTTTGGTGCAGAGATATTATTCCCATTACCGTTCATTAAAGATCAGCGTACGTTACAGTCGGCGCTATTTGTTGATGCCGGTAACGTCTTTGATACTAACTGTGCCGATACGCAGCTGAATTGTTCTGACGTAGATTTGGGATTATTAAGTGCATCTGTCGGCGTGGGCATTACTTGGATTACCGGTTTTGGTCCGCTGACCTTTAGCTTGGCCAAACCTATTAAAGAGCAAGAAGACGACGAGACAGAATTCTTTCAATTCTCTCTCGGTACCACTTTCTAGCCAATTTGATTGCGGCATTATTGTTGGTTCTTATTTAACCAATTTTGCCAAACCTAAAAAACCAGCGTAATGCTGGTTTTTTTGTTGAGGCTGAATTCAATAGAGTGACGAAAATTACTCTTCCTGAGCGGGTATTTTCCTCGAAAATTGGAAAAAATCGCAATATTTTTCAATAAGTAGTGGAAACCATCTTGCTTAGGAGGTCATAATGCCGCCCGGAAAAAAATAGGCGCATGGTATATCTAAGATAGACCTGCCGAATCTTATGTACAGAGCTTGATTGATGGTTAGGATTGGCCTGGATGTAAGTTGCTAAGTTTGTTCATCAAATAGCATTAAGAGACGGTGATTAATTAAATTAGGCAAATTGGCAGTTAGTTTTGCAACTGGCTTGCAAAAATAGACTCCAACGGTCTTCTAATTGGGATTTTAAATTCATCGTCTGTGAAATCAGGAGCATTACACGTGTTAAATTTCAAGACCTTCGCGGCATTCGTAGTTTCTACCTTCGTTTCTTTTTCTGCATTTGCAGAGGGCAAAGTTGCTGTTTTCAATTTTGAGAAAGCTATCTTGAGCACCGAAGCTGCTAAAAAAGCGAGTGCTTCGCTATCGGCAGATCCTGAGTTTGCGGCGTTACAAGCTAAATACGAAGGTTTAATTGCAGAGCTGCAAGCCCTTCGTGAAGAGCAGCAAACCAAAGGTATCACTTGGGATGCGAATCAACAGGCAGAACACCGCAAAAATGTTGAATACAAACGCGCTGATTTAGAGCTTGCTCAAAAGAAACTACAAGCCGAGCAAAATGCTGCGGTACGTGGTTTGTTACAAGAGTTTGAAACCAAAACCAAAACGGCACTTGAAGAAGTTATCAAGGCTCAGGGTATATCAGTCGTATTAAATTCGAGCCAAGTCTATTTTGTTGATCCGGCGGCAGACATTACCGCTTTAGTTACTGAGAAATTAAACAAAAAATAATACGATTTGGGACCGAATCTCAATGTTATTAGGTGATATTGCAAGCGCTATTGGAGCAGAGCTTGTTGGTGATGACTCGTTAAATATAGTGGGTATCGCAGACCTCGAACGAGCACAGCCAAATCAATTGGCATTTGTAGCCCGATCTGCGTTTGCTAAATATTTACCTGAAACAAAAGCCGGAGTGGTTATCCTTACTCAGGAGCTCGCCGATCAGTCGAGCTTCTCTGGCAATAAGTTAATTTGCAGCAATCCGTACTTGGCTTACGCTCAGGTGAGCCAATTTTTCGATCCGTTTTCTACTCCCGAGGCTGCAAACATTCATGCCACTGCGATAGTTGCTGAATCCGCCGTTATTGGCAGTGATGTAATTGTTGGCGCTAACGCAGTCATTGAAGACGGTGTAAAAATTGGTGCAGGTACCCGAATCGGTGCTAACAGTTTTATTGGTAAACACACGCAAATTGGTGACAACTGTCTTATTCATTCTAACGTTGTCATTTACCACGAAATAGAAATCGGTCATCGCGTTATCATTCATAGTTGTGCTGTGATTGGTGCCGATGGTTTTGGGTTTGCACCTAAACCCAGCGGCTGGCAGAAAATACACCAGTTGGGTGGTGTCGTTATTGGTAATGATGTTGAAATTGGTGCAACTACAGCGATAGATCGTGGCGCTCTCGGCGATACCGTTCTTGCAGATGGTGTTAAGCTCGATAACCACATTCACATTGCTCATAACGTGGAACTTGGCAAAAACACCGCTATTGCGGCCTTTTGTGGTATTGCTGGCAGCACCAAAATTGGCGCCAACTGTACCATTGCTGGAATGGTCGGATTTGCAGGTCATTTAACCATTTGCGATAACGCACATTTTACCGGTAAAACCATGGTGGCCTCCGATATTTCAGAACCGGGCGTCTACTCTTCGGGTATTCCGTGTATGCCAGCTCAACAGTGGCGTAAAAATGCGATTCGCATAAGTAAGCTTGATGAAACTGTTCGTCAGGTTCGTCGCCTCGAAAAAATAATTAGTAAATTTAGTGATTAATAGAATTCGCGGTTTGACCCGTTGAATGAGAGTAAGGCCAAAAAAATGATGGACGTGAATGAAATTCGCAAGTATCTACCACACCGCTATCCGTTTTTGTTGGTGGATCGTGTATTAGAGTTAGTCCCCGACGAGTCCATTGTCGCATATAAAAATATTTCGGCTAACGAAGATGTCTTTAATGGCCACTTCCCTCAGCTTCCTATTTTTCCAGGCGTTATGATTGTCGAAGCGCTTGCGCAAGCATCGGGCGTTTTAGGTTTCAAATCATTAGAAAAAACACCGCAAGATGGATCTTTGTATCTGCTTGCCGGTATCGATGATGTTCGCTTTAGACGACAAGTTACTCCAGGTGACCGCTTGATGCTTGAGTCAAAAGTGGTATCTGTTAAGCGCGGTATTTGGAAGTTTGACGCGAAAGCCTCAGTAGATGGTGAGTTAGCTTGTTCCTGCGTCATTATGTGCGCTGATCGCAAAGTATAAATTCAACCTTCATATAGCAAATTTCTGGGAAATCCTGTGAGTTTAATCGACCCACGCGCAATCATTGATCCCTCCGCTATTATTGACGAAGACGTTACTGTTGGCCCTTGGTCGATTATTGGCCCTAACGTAACAATTGGTGCAGGCTCAGTTATTGAGTCGCACGTTGTTATTAAAGGCCCAACGGTAATTGGCAAGAATAACCGTATTTATCAATTTTCGACCATTGGCGAAGACACTCCCGATCTTAAATATCAGGGCGAGCCTACTCGTTTGGTGATCGGCGATAACAACGTTATTCGTGAAGGCGTCACCATTCATCGCGGAACGGTTCAAGACCGCTTTGAAACCACTATCGGTGATCACAATTTAATCATGGCCTACGCTCATGTTGGTCACGACAGTGTCATTGGTAATCATTGTATTCTTGTTAATAATTCAGCATTAGCCGGACATGTAGTGGTGCATGATTGGGCAATCCTCGGTGGATTTACCCTAGTGCATCAGTTTTGTCATATTGGCGCCCATTGCTTTACCGGAATGGGAAGCGCTATAGGTAAAGATGTTCCAGCATTTGTTATGGTGACTGGAAATCCTGCTGCGGCAAAAAGTATCAATGCCGAAGGCTTGCGTCGTCGCGGATACACCAAAGAAGAAATCGCCGCGATTAATAAAGGCTTTAAAATAATTTACCGTCGAGGTCTTACTGTAGAAGAAGCCTTAGTTGAGCTTGCTTCCTTGGCTGAAACAGTGCCTGCGGTTAATTTGTTGATCGAATCTCTTAAATCTTCCAAGCGAGGAATTGTGCGCTAAATGGATAAAACCTTGCGCATTGGTATGGTGGTGGGTGAAGCCTCCGGTGATACGCTCGCCGTAGGCCTCATGAAAGAAATTAAAAAACGCCATCCAGATGCAATCTTTGAAGGTATTGGTGGACCTAAAATGATTGCACAAGGCTTTAACAGCTTTTTCGATCAAGAACGCTTGGCGGTGATGGGTTTAATTGAACCGCTAAAACGTTTGCCCGAATTATTAAAAATACGGCGAGAAATTATTCAGTATTTTTCAGAGCACCGGCCAGATGTATTCGTTGGTGTAGACTCGCCGGATTTTAATCTAACCATCGAAGAAAAACTTCGCGCACAAGGCATAAAAACTACTCACTACGTTAGTCCGTCAGTTTGGGCTTGGCGTCAAGGCCGAGTTAAAAAAATCGCTAGAGCCTGTGATTTAATGCTAACGCTTCTGCCTTTTGAAGCGGAGTTTTATAAAGATCATAATGTTGCCGTCGAGTTTGTAGGTCACCCCTTAGCAAATGAATTTACTCATTTGCACAGTCAAACCGCCGCCCAACAACAGCTACATCTTAAACCAACCGCAAAAACCATCGCCATAATGCCCGGTAGTCGTGAAGCTGAAGTTCGTTTAATTGCACCAGAGTTTTTGCAGGCGGCGGCAATTATTCACGCCGTAGATTCTGAGTTTCAGTTTGTCATTCCCGCAGCGAACGAAAAGCGCTTTGCGCAATTGCAAGAATTACTCAAGCAATATGATTCGTTGCCTGTTACCTTAGTTTTGAAGCAGTCTAAAGAAGCCATGATGGCTTCGAACTTCGTTATGATTGCATCGGGCACCACAACACTTGAGGCCATGCTGCTCGGTAAACCGATGGTAATTGGTTATCGCATGGCATGGTTGAGCTTTCAAATTATGAAAGCACTGGCAAAAATAAAACACGTGGGTTTACCCAATTTGTTGGCCGGCAAAACCATTGTGCCCGAATTATTGCAAAATGATTTATCGGCTCAAGGCGTTGCCGATGTCGCATTAGAAGCGTTTTCCAACCCGGATAAAACCGAACTGCTCACCGAAGAATTCCATCGCCTGTCACAACAATTACGTCAAAACGCAAATTTGAAGGCGGCGGACGCCATTTTAAAACTCATCTCTTAATGTCAAAACAATACGAAATATTTATTCCGAAATATTCCGGCCAGTTAATGGCTGGTGTCGATGAAGTTGGTCGCGGCCCTTTAGCAGGAGATGTTGTTACCGCAGCGGTTATTCTTGACAGAAATAATCCAATAGAAGGTTTGCGCGATTCTAAAAAATTATCCGAAAAAAAACGTGAAATTCTCTTTGAAGAAATACAACAAAAAGCCTTAGCTTTTAGTATTGCCAGAGCCAGTGTCGACGAAATCGACACACTTAATATTTTACAGGCAAGTTTATTGGCTATGGCACGAGCAGTCGAAACGTTACCCATTCAGCCTGAATACGTGTTGGTGGACGGTAATAAATTACCCAAATGGACTTATGCAAGCGAAAGCGTAGTGGGTGGTGACGATCGAGTTGATTGTATTGCAGCGGCGTCGATTTTAGCAAAGGTCACTCGTGATCGTGAAATGATCGCTTTTGATGATCAGTTTCCGGGTTATGGATTTGCCGGACATAAAGGCTATCCCACTAAAAAACATCTAGAAGCCATGGATAAGCTCGGTATTTGCGAGATTCACCGACGATCCTATGGTCCAGTTAAAATACGTATTGGAACCTCCGACTAAATCACCCAGGAACTGGTCAGAGGTTTTTATAAAATAATCTTGGTCTAAAGGCTTAATAACATCATTTATTTAAGCTTTTATTATTTTTATAAATGAGTTAATGAAAAATATTTTGACGTATGGCAAGTCTAGCGCCGACTATCGATATTTTCTCTAAATCTGATAATTCTAAGAGTTGCGATCTATTAGATTGCAGTTTTCAATTTTTCATTAACATATTCTTTGTTTCTCCATGATTTTTCTCACAGACGTCATTTAAACGCGGCGAAATATTTTTACACGAAAATTATTATTTATTGAAATTCTACTTAGGTTAATGTCTGTTCGTTAATGAAGGCGTTATAAATTTTAATTGAGTGTGCAGCAGAACTTTTACCTTTCTTCACTAACTTATTAAGGGTTGGTTCAGTAATAAAATAAGAATCCTATTTAACGATATTTTTTATTTTTCTTTCAGTTTTGATTAAGTTTTTATTTGCTTAAATTGCGCGATCTATTTCACCTAAAAAGGAATGCCATTGTGCTGTTTGGAAAAAATAATCATATAAAATCTCTACTGGTCGTTGGTGTGCTTTCATTCGGCTTGTCTGCGTGTGGGGGTGGTGGCGGAGGTGGTGGAGATGCAGAGGACGGGTATTTTCGCTTTGTTAATATTTCTTCTAATGCGCCAGATGTTCAGCTAGAGATTGATGAGAGTGTTTTTACCCAAGAAGGTTTTGGAGAATCCAGTAATTTAGATAATTTAGAGCCCGATACCTATGAATTACGGTTCAATTTAGTTCTTCCAAATTCGGTAGAAGAACAATTCATTTCTGACAACGATTTAATTGTTCGTGAAAATGAAATATCTACCTATGTGCTTTATGGTGACATTAGTAATCCCGAAGAAATGGTTATTACCACATCGGTTGAAGATATTTTCGATCCAGACTTTGATATTGATGTCGGTCGCGTACAATTTTTTCATTCCGCAGAAACGCTCGGTGATGTGGATGTTTATGTAGTCGATGCCGGTGACGATTTATTAAATCAGTCGCCAGATTTATTTTTATTGTACGAAGATGTATCAGAGGCTATAGATTTTGATATTGGCGACTATAAAATTATTGTTACAGAAGCCGGTACGCAAAATATATTAATTGAATCTGATAATATTGATATTAATTTTGGCGAGTCTTACATTTACTGCATCGTATCCGTGCCTAGCGAGGCATCCGATATACCAAGATATCGCTTGGTCGAATTGGACGAAGGCAGTGCGCGGGTATTGGCTAATGATGCGCAACCAACTTATCTTCGATTTAATAACGCCATTGCCGACATAGATTCTGTCGATATTTATTTTGATTCTATAGATGGTGGTGTTGAAACCGCATTAATTGTAAATACCGAGTTTGGAGACATTAGTGCGCAAATAGCCGTTGAAATTGAAGATATTGATCGCGGCGACAGTCACGAATTATTTATTCTGGATTCTGCCACACAAGAAGTCTTGGATAGTTTTGACATCGACATAGATCCTGATCGACAAATTCTAATTACCGCGGCAGGTTTGAGCGAAGGTACCAGTGACGAACGTATTCGTTTGAATTCCATCAGTGAAGATTTACGAGCTATCAATACCCACGCGCGTATTATTTATACACACGCTATTGGTCAAGAGCGTGATGACTCTCTGGAATTTTTATTGGTAGAAGACGGATCAGATCCAGATGCTTTTAACCCGCAAGTTACCCTGAGTTATTTAGCCAGTCGAGAATTTGAGATCGAACCCGGTGATTACAATATTTTTGTCTTTAACCAAGATACTGGCGCATTACTCATTGAGCATGAGCTGAATGGCTTAAATCGAGGCGATATCGTTAATTTAACCGCAACAGAAGCAGAAGGTGGTAGTACGCCTTATGTTCTTCAGGAGATTGAAAATTAAATCTACTTTCTGTTAAGTCTCATTCTTTTTGTATTGAACCCCCTGATTAATTCCGCCATGATTTAATCAGGGGCCAGAAATTAACCATGCGATTGTCAATGGCATTAAGCAGTCTCTGATCACTTCATACGTATCTGTTACCATTTCTGTCAAATTCAATTTTAAATTAAAGCGTTAATAAATTGGTGGTAACTCAGCTACTCGTAATTATCGCGAGGCGATTACTAACAACGTCGGTTTTACATTTGACTAATCTGTAATCTAACCTCGTCTGTTCCTCAATTACCGACAATAACCAGCCATAGAGAATTTTAAAAAGCTTGCCTGATTGTAGATTTAACACCGGTAATTGTGTCTATGCCGCAGGTGTTCAACGCTGTTTTATGTAATTGCATTTGAATTAAAAGATCATTGACTAAAAAAATCTTTTGTATTATATGCTGGCTTTATGAGTCCTTTTGGTCATTGAAGCTTTTGAAGAGATAAGATTAGACCAAAACAGAGTAATTGTTATATGCATAAGCGTATTTTCCGGTCTATGCACTAACTGTTTTTATGACCGAAAATATCGGTATCGCTTTAAGACGATGAGTGACTGGCTTGATCGTCAAATCCCACAATATCCATCATGCTCTAATTCGTGCTTTGGTCTGAGAGATATTTGTTGTCATTCAGTTGATTTCTGTCGCAGTCACACTTTGTACAAGAATACTTTGAATAACCTTATGTTGCTAATTTCAAGCTCAATCAACGATAGAGATTGTTAATAAATAGGAAATCGTATTGCTTACCTCTATCTTCTGATTAAATTAACACGTTGTTAGTGGTGATTGGTCTGACGTTTACATATTGTATTTAACTATCAAAAAAACTTTTTGCTGAATAAATTTCGTCTTAGACATTTTCTATTAGGCTTGGCACTATGATTCTGTTTTCAGCTGTCGCTGCCGTTTGGTAGCCATTTTTAACGTGAAAAAAGTGTGTTTGTGGCTATTTTTTTATTTCGCGCGCAAAGTATTTTTTAATCGCGGTAAATAAGTGTTAAGCTTCGTCTGCATTTATTTTAAAAAGATTGAGTTTCGTTCTTCAATTTATTCAAGGAATTAAGTTTTCCAAAATCATCAGGTTATTTCTGTCAGGTTAGAAATCTTTTTAGGCTGAAAAGTGTGCTCCATCTCACATTCGTAATTCGCTAATTATTTAAATTAATTAAAAGTAATTTCTTTAGCCCTAAATTGTAACCTTTGAGGTGCAGCAATAAGCGACCGTCTTATTTGAGTCATGCACGCACCCGGTTTTTTTTCATTAAAAGTTTTAATTATTTATTGATGATAAATGTTGGCAATTAGTAGCAATTATTTTTTTTGTGGTAAAAATAACAAAGAATATTCGTTGCTAAAATTCTAGTTATTTTTTCTTTATTTGGTCAGCTTTTGTAATGGAGCAATTCCTTCATAAGGCAGGCTTGATAATAGAATCGAAAATTCTACCAATCGCTATTATTTATCGGATTTTATTTTAACTTTTTTTATTCAGTTTGTTGTGCACTAAGACACCGTACTTAAGTATGTTAATTCTTAGATGACGGTATTGATTAAATGTCGAATTGGACGGCGTTTAACAAGGAAATAAAACAACTGCAGCGATGATTTATTCAATCCAATAAATGCAGTGACAAAAGGGATAACCCGCGGTTTTTATAAAAATCATAGGTTTAACGTCCACTCACTCAAATTTCCCATTGGGCAACCTTAGGGATTAACGAGGTCAATAATGAAAAAGCAATTAATTACCCTCGCCTCGGCGTCGGTGTTAATGTTAGGTGGCATCAGTGCTTACACTGCCACAACATTAACCTCCGCGTCGTCGACCGGTACTAGCGCAAGTGTCGCTACCCGCGGATGGCAGGCAGCAGCACCCGCTAAAAAAGATATTTCTGTACAGCGCGCTTCTCGTGTATTTACACCCGAGAAAGGCGTAGAAGGAATGCAAAAGTACATCGTTCGTTTCGACGAAGAACCTCTGGCGATGTACGAAGGTGATATTCCTGGCTTGGCCGCAACTCGTGCCAGCATGACTCGTAAAGCCGGTAATCGCGATGCAGCGCGTTTAGATATGCACACGCCTGCCGCCGAAGCTTATATGAGCTATCTACATGATCGCCATGTAGAGATGGAAGACAAGATGAACCTCCAAGTTGGTCGTAAAATGGAGGTTGTATACAACTATCGCGTTGCGTTAAACGGTATGACCGTACGCATGACTCAAGACGAAGCAATGGAACTGGCTAAGGTGCCGGGCATTGCCAAAATCCAGCGCGACTACGAAGGTTTCCTAACCACCGATCGTGGTCCTACCTACATTGGTGCTCCGCAAATTTGGGACGGTTCTGCCACTGGCCTTGACGCCATGGGTGAAGGCATCGTTATCGGCATGATGGACAGCGGAATTAATGGGGATCACCCATCATTCGCAACTATCGGTGCCGATGGCTATGTTCACACCAATCCTTTAGGTGACGGCGTATTCCTTGGCGAATGTGACCCAACCAGCGATCTATTCAATCCAGAGGTTGTGTGTACCAATAAATTGATTGGTCGCTACCTATTCATCGACGCAAACCCTACAGAAGATTCTTCTGAAGATACCGATGGTCACGGTACTCACACCTCCAGTACCGCTGGCGGTAACTTCACCAGAGCAACTGTGTTTGACGCAGAAGGTTCACCAACTGGCCTTGAGTTAAACATTTCCGGTGTTGCGCCACACGCAAACATTATTACTTTCCAAGTGTGTGCGCCTGGTTGTGCAACCAGTGACCGTGTTGCGGCTGTAGAGCAAATAATCTCTGATGGTTTGGTTGACGTTATCAACCACTCAATCGGCTCAAATACGCCAATTAACTCTTCTCCATGGGAAGACGCAATGGCGTTGTCATTCTTATCTGCACGTGCAGCCGGTATTACCGTTGCCAACTCTGCGGGTAACAATGGTCCAGACGCTTCAACCCTTGGCAGCCCTGGTGCTCCTTGGATTACTCACTCTGGTGCCTTCACTCACGATCGCGAAATTTCTACCAAGTTCATGACCGATATGACCGGTGGTCTTTCAGCACCTTCAGACATCGAAGGTCGTGCTGTGACCGGTGGTTACGGTCCTGCGCCAGTAGTTTACGCGGGTGATTTCGATAACGGTGACGCAGATCCTGCTCAGTGTTTAGTGCCATTCCCAGCGGGTACCTTCAACGGCGAAATCGTAATGTGTGATCGCGGTGCAATCGCGCGTGTTGATAAATGTATCAACGTTCGTGACGGCGGCGCAGGCGGTTGTATTCTTGCGAACGTTGCCGGCGGTTCCGACAGCCTAAACAACGATGCGCACGTTCTTCCTGCTATTCATATCGATATCGCAGCAGGTAACGCGGTACGTGATTGGTTAGCAGAAGGTACCGACCACACCGCGATCATCTCTAGCAACTTGCAGCAGTTCGGCTCTAATGCCGCCAATGCCGCGATTGCAGCAGATTTCACCTCGCGTGGTCCTAACCTGAGCCAAGATTACCTACCAATTACTGTGGGTTCTCCTGGCGTTGACGTTTACGCAGCATTCCGCAACGGCATTGAGTTCAGCTTCCTAAGCGGTACCTCAATGGCAAGCCCTCACACTGCGGGTTCTTCAGTACTGTTAAAACAACTTCACCCAGATTGGACTGACGCTGAAATTCTTTCTGCTTTAGCAACAACCGCAAGCGTTGCGGCCATGAAAGAAGACGGCGTAACCCCAGCCGATCCGTTTGATGTTGGTGGCGGTATGGTTCAAGTTGCAGAAGCTGCGAAAGCCGGTCTTCTACTTGACGAAACCGTTGCAAACTTCCAAGCAGCTGATCCTGCATTGGGTGGTGATCCTAAAGCACTAAACCTTCCAGGCATGGTTAACCGTGAATGTTTAATTGAGTGTTCATGGACTCGTACCTTCGAAGCCACCCAAGCTGGCAGCTGGACCGTTTCTGCGTCTGCGGCCAACATTACTGTTTCTCCAACCACCTTCTCTCTAGTTCCGGGCGAAATGCAAACCATCACCATCAATGTTGATGCGTCTGCTCTAGCCGAAGGTGTTTGGGCTCACGAAACTGTAAACCTAGTTCCATCATCTGCGGCTCTTCCAGAGCAACATTTGACGGTTTCGGTATTGCCAGCCGCTGGTCAAATTCCAGACATCATTCAAGCAACCGCCGTTCGTAACGCCGATTCTTTCGTGGTAGAAGACATCACCAGTATCGCAATTACCGATCTGCAAGTGTCTGTTAGCGGCCTAGCACCAGCAAGCGAAGAAACCTTCGAATTGCTTGGTGACAGCGACAACAGCTCACCATTTGATGATCTAACCGACGGTGTTGTATTCAGCTTGTTAAGCGTTCCAGCTGATGCCGACCTATTGGTTGCATTCACCGAAGACGAAACCTCAGAATCACCAGACCTTGATCTGTACGTAGGTCTTGATACTGATGGCGACGGCTTACCAAGCGCTGGCGAGCTAGTGTGTGTAAGTGCTTCTGCGACTGCATCTGAAACCTGTAACGTCGATGAGCCAACCGAAGGCACATGGTGGGTATTGGTTCAAAACTGGCAGGCATCTGCAAACCCTCCAGACAGCTTCGTGCTTAGCACTGCGGTATCTGCGGGTGATGCAGGCAACCTAACTGTTGACGCACCATTCTCCGTTCCTGCGCTTGAGCCATTCGATCTACGCATCATTTGGAACTTGCCTGAAACTGCACAACCGGGTGATCTATTCTTCGGCGCCATCACCATCGGCTCTGATGCAGACAACCCAGATAACTTCGGTACCATTCCAGTTATCATCACTCGTGGCGAAGACGACGTAACCTTCACCGCAAGCACTGACATTGCCGAAGTCGGCGACAGCATTGCATTCAGCGCTGAAATTCAACCTAACTTCACCACAGAAGATCGTACCTACGAAATTACTGCGGCTATTCCTCCAGGCTTCAGCGTGGTTGATGGTTCAGTAACCGAAGGTGGCGTAGTTAGCGGCGACAGCATCGTATGGACTGTTGAAATGCCATCATTGGCAAACGCAGAACCAAGCTACGTTGCCGTAACCAGTGAAGAAGACCCAGCGTGTGCGATTCCATTCGCAAACAGCGGTGCCTACACTGACCTTGAAGCATTTGGCATCTTCCCAGATACCACCATTGTTGGTGATAGCGTTACCTTCAACGCCTTCCCAGGTCAAAACTTCAACTTCTACGGACGCAGTTTTGTTGGCGGCTTAAGCCTAACCGATGATGGCTTCATCTTCTTCGAATCAACCGCTGGCCCATCTCCGTTCATTAACGAAGCAATTCCAAGCTCAACCGAACCAAATGACCTAATCGCTGCGCTATGGCGCGACATGATCATCCCAACGCCAAGTGCAACTCCTGGCGCTGTTGTGGGTGTATCTCTAGCGACTGCCGGACCAGATCTAACCTTGATCGAATTCGACAACATGGAAATTTGGCCGGGCGGCCTTGGCGATAGCATCGACTTTGCCGTAGCAATCTCTGGCGTGGTTGACGATACCCCTGGGGTATACGAAATCATGACGGCGTTCGATAACGTAAACGTTACCGAAACCTTCGGCACCATCGGTGTAGAAAACCAAACCGGTACCGCAGGTACTCAAGTCTTCTTCGAAGACATCGCAGTAACCAGCGGCATGGCAATCTGTTACGACTTGGTACAACCACCATCTGATTCAGTGGTACTTTCTTACGAACTTACCGTTGACCCAGTAGCCGTTGGCACCGACGTAGTGGCAACCCTAACCAGCGAAGTTGATGTTATTGGTACCGAAGCAGTTACCCTAGAAGCACCAATCTCTGTTGAAGGCGAGCCACTACCAGTCTTTACCGGTGAATTCCAAGGTTCAATTACCTCAACCCGTCCAATTCTTCGTGGCCTACCAATCTTGGTAGAATTCGAATTATTCGACAACGGCATAATTACAACCGAACCAGACCTAACCTTCGTAGTTGTTGACGAAGACGGCGACGTTGTTTACACCGCAAGCGGCAAAACCTTCCGCTTCAGCGATACATACTTCCGCTTAATGCCAACTGGCCGACTACCTGTAGGCGACCTAACCATTAAAGCAGTAGTAGACGACATCGTAGTAGCCGAAGAAGAATTTACCATCAGAAAATTTAAATTCTTCTTTTGGTAAGCCAATAAACCAAAACGAAACGCTGCGTTAAACCAGCGTTTCTAAAAACGGTTTGATAAAAAATCCCCGCCTAGTGCGGGGATTTTTTTTGTTTTAAAGAAAAAAATAATAACGCGTAAAAATTAAATGCAAAAAATTCGAATAGAAAATTTTTTTGTTAGAAATTAAAGGATGATGAAATTATGTAAAATGAATATCGTGCCATAATAATTGAAAAGTTGACTAAATAAGACTTTCAATATAGCGTTCAGAACAATCATTATGGATATACATGACAGATGACTAAGTTGCGATTGCTCAGCAATTTACCGGAGCTTTGTGAATAGACATGATTTTATTACTCAGGTTTTGGAGAGGACGTTGCGATCACCAAAGAAATGAATTGAAAATACATGAATTAATAACTTGGCGTATATTAGCATCTCAGATTTTTACTCCAAAGTTATATCCAAGAGTATCCCTGTCTTCCAAGTGACTTAGGTATTGCTATACACTCGTTTTTGTCTAATTTAAGTTTTAGCAAAAAGTGAGGGCGTATAATAAAAAGGATCATGTAGAATCAAAATCACTTAGAGATAAAGCATCCAATATCAAAAACCTGTAGGCGAAGTGTTTGAAAAAGGGGGTAAGCCTAGAAAAATTCCGAACAAAAAAACGGGAATAATCAAGTTATTGATGCTAATAAACACTAGATGACTCACAGGTATAAGTTTAAATACAGCATTAAGTGTCCGTGTATCGAGAGGTAAATTTTCAACCGGAGGAAAAGTGAAGAAAAAATTAGAAGACAGTAAATATACTATATTGGGGCCAGATGATCTTTGGAAATTTTATACCGGATTGTCAGGAGTATATCGTGGTGGCGGTAACTCTTCTGATTCAAAAATATTGCGTTCCAGTGGGCCAAGAGCGAAAGACGTGACGGTAATTTATGACCCTGATCATGAAATAGAGATGGTCATTCCTAATCCAAGTAAAGGTCTTTCATTCGCAAGTAATATCGAGAAATTATCCAAAAATCCTATCATATCTGGACATGTATGGATATTACCAAAAGGAGAAAGTTTACCTGAAGGATTGGTTTTTAATGTTAAAGACTTCGCTCATCCGCTTTTGAATGTTTCTCGCAAAATGTCATTAGCTGAATTCTCTGAAAAACTTCGAGTGTTGGCTGGCAAGCTCAAGCCTACAAGGGTGAAGATAGAAAAAGGAACTGGTCGTATAATTGAAGAATACCCCGGAGCTCTTGAAAAAGCAGAGGCAAGCTAGTTATGTCCAAAAGAAATATTTATTTACCTAATGAACTCGTTAAGGAGTTGGGTGAAATTGTAAGTAATCAAGGATACGAAGCTTTATTTCATGTATTTAGAAATGTTGATTTGGATACTTCTGAATATTTATCGATAGACGAAACTGACGCAAAGTTACTAATTCGACTGGCAGATATAGAAATGTCGAAAGCAATTTTAATGTACCCTTTTAATGATGACGAAGTAGAAAATTACAATCCTGAACATGAAGAAAAATACGACGATGTAATGATGGGTATTTATGAAAAAACTTATTATTACATACAGTCTGAATTTGAGGGGTTAAAGAGTTAAAATCTCCAACGCATTAGTGCTCAAAGAATCGTGTCAATTTTTGCTAGTTTTAACACAAGGTTGGCACGAGATTCGAGTGATTGCTATAAATAATAATATCATTCTGCTACATGGAATTAATTATCCGATAAATGCAGAAAGGTTATTCATCTTCATAGAAATTCAGAATCTGAGCATCTCTTCGAGTAGAAATATCTAATAAATCTATAGTTCATAACCTAGATATCTTGTTGTGGTCGCTGATATAGGTATTAAAAGTTAGAGGTCTGAGAGCAGTAGAGTTAGGAGCATGAAGGGCTAAAGTGCTGAGTCTATTTCTTTGTAAAACACGTTATTTTTGCATGTGAGAGCCTTGAGGATGATGCGGAAATTTTCTGAAAATATAACGACAAATAAGCGTTAAATGTAAAAAATAGTTGCTTCTCGCTAAGTTTTTCTATGATCAAGTTGAACGCATAAGATAGCGGTGAGGTAACAAATTAGTAGAGTTTTATTTATTAACTCGGGTTGTGATGAAAATCAATTTTCATTGGGCGGTAATAAATATGTTTATGTGGAATATTTACGATAATGGATGTTTTAGAAAAACTTGCTGAGAAAAACCGGCGTCACAATCAACAACAAAGGATTAACCGCCGAAAACGTTTTCCAAAAATACTGGTGGTGACAATTGCTTTTGCCGCTTGGGTTTCGATTTTTATCTTTCTGAACATAGATACCTACAATCCAGAGAACTTTCCTTTTTGGGGGATATCTAAGCAAATTTGGCTTGCGGCGATGATTCTGAGTATAGGTACCGGATTGGTCTTCATTACCTACAGTTGCTCGTTTATATTATGGATCCTTTGGCTCGCGAAGCGTATTGTTGTGAGAACTTTGCTGCTTAAAATTTCGATAATAATGTTTATGTCACTCGGGCTGGGGTTTTTATTTATTGGTTTTGGCTTATATCTTGATCATATTATTAGAGACAATATTTCGTCAATAACAGTTTTTTTTGAATTTGGTTTTGATAAAACACCGAGGTTAATAGAAGTTTTTCTTAATTTTTTTATTTCTACTGCCTCAATGTTTTTAGTAGTGATTGAATGTCTGGTTGTATCTGCTCCTTTTGGGGAAAGGAGAAAGCCCTTCGAGCTTTTAGGAAGTAAGGCAAGTAATGATGATAATTTTTAATATCTATTAAAACTAATTTTTATTCTAAGGAGAGTGCTTTAATTGTTTCTTCCATATAGCTTAGATCTTCCCTACCTCCAGAGATTAGATTTGCGCGGTTACCCGTTTTTTACCATGGTGTTTGGTGTCGCTTGTATAGTTATATTTACCTTGCAGGTTTTTAGCGAACTTGCATACAAAGAAGCTATTATCAATTATTGCCAAAATGAGTTAACTGCTAGTGTAAAGCCGATTCTCGAGAAGTTAGGCTCTGAGAGTGTATTTGATACTTGTGTTAGCTTTATGGTTAAGTGGGACATAAATTACGATAGCAAATCATTGGATTTTTTTGCTTATAAAGCTCAACTTTCACTGCAAGAAGAACAGATCTTAGCAGATGAGTTAAAGCGTTTTAATTTGATTGTTGTTGATGATCCGCTAACTGCAAAGTGGTGGCATAACCCTCTCAATTCAAACCTTATTCAATACATTACGTCCTCTTTTTTACACGCAGATTGGAAGCATTTATTATTTAATTTAATCTTCTTTTTTGCATTTTCGGTGACCATCGAAAAATTAATAGGCAGTGTATTCTATCTTGCGTTTTTTCTGTTGTGTTGTTACACAACCGGTGTGGCGTATGAATCTGGTGTGTTTGGTGTTTATGGCTACAAACCTACCATAGGTTTATCTGGAGTGGTAGCGGGGCTAATGGCGTTAACAGCATTCGTATATCCACTGAAAAAAATGAAAGTTTTTGTTTGGGTCTTAGTACTAGTTACTACTGTTAGAGTTCCTGTTATTTTAATTGTTGGGTTTTATATATTTTCCGATGTGTATGGTTTGGCTTATCTAACTGAAGAAAGCAATATTAATTATGTGTCTCACACGGCAGGTTCTGTTACCGGTCTTTTTGGTGCTTTAGTTTATTATGTTTTCAAATATTTCAGGCGAATTGAGGTTGGCGTTAAAGGTCTAGAAAAGAACGAAGATTTGTAGTTTTTTGTATTAAGTTGAGTTTTTTGATGGGCTTCTAGGAGTCTTCTGTATAGGTCTAAATTGAGAATAGAGAATACGGCCGATTGGAATTGGTTTTTCGGTGGGTATGATTTTATTGATGGTCTTGATGCCCCACATAATATTTAACTTGGCTATATCGAAGAGACGTAAGAGATTTGAAGAGGTTAATTATGAGCTTGAGCGTCATCGTAGCAAACCCAATGGTTGTATTCTTTCTGGTATTTTATTTTTAATCTATGGCGGTGTTCTACTGTTTTTAGAAAGTTAATTCCACCTTTAGGGATTGCTTCAGGTTTAAATCCAAATAGCGACTCAAGAATTAGAAACTTCTTTGTATTTTTGTTTGTTATTTCGGGAGTTACCAGTTTAGTTAGTGGTATTGTTGGGTATATTAAACTTAGAAAGAACGGCAACTGAACAATATGTAATCAAAATTATGAATAAATTGGCAATCGCATTGTCATTTCTGTCCATTGATTACATCAGAGAGACAATAATTAGGAGCTCCTATACCTAAACTATGTAACAGCAATTGACCATAAAGAGAGATCATTGCGTCGATATTTTTACGGTGATTTTTCTACAATCTGGTTAAGTGTTTGGTCTGTGCGTAAAAATGAGAGAATATCACCTTTAAAATTCTCGTTTAAATAAGAAGTATTTCCTGGTTTTGAAAACGATGATACGTAACCTAATTTAAGTAAATTTTTGGCTAGTTTGTTTTTTCTACCTCTTCCAGGATCTACAATTATTACCTCGCACTTCGGTTTTGAATGTTCTTGAATGAATCCTGTAAGCAATTCTACATGCCCATCTTCATACAGTAGATCGCTACCTATTATTAGATCAAAGCGCCCTAACTTATCGTTGTTGTCTGCCCAGCCGGTTCTTTCAAAAGGAATAGCGTTGTCACCATTAAGTTCGGTATTTCGCTTTAAAAATCTCTCGACTTCTGGGTGAAAATCAGTAGCGGTAATATCTACCTTCCGCTTATTGAGTAATAAACTGCTTAAGGCGGTTCCACACCCAATTTCAAGTACTCGTTTAGAACCAACGTCATAGCTATTCATATGGTGGGCAAGAACCAAGCTCGATGGCCAGATAATTCCAAAAATGGGCCACATTGCTGAATAAATCCCCAGCTTTTCGGCAATACCTTCTGGGTCGTAAAACTCCTGCTTGTTACGAAGCGTACAGAGATGAATATCGATGTTTCCAAACTCAATGGTTTGGTAGCATACGCGTAGATTTGTCATTTGACCGTCTCAAAGAAGTGAGCGCTCAGCCAGTTATCAAAGATAAATGACAAAACGAAGAGTTCGCAAGGCTACAGTGATTGGCTAAGAATGCAATGTCTTTAATAAGAACAAATCACGGATTTGTTAAGCTCTTCGCCATTGTGGTTTTAACATATTAGAGAAACCTTAAATTCCTTTAAAGGAGTCGATCCATCTGGTTCGAGGCTGATGCACGCCAACATTCAAATTGTATGATTACAATCAAAGTGCCCGATTGCGATAATTATTTTAATCAACGTGGTTTTGTTATATCGCGATTCTCAAGAGATAATTCAAAAAAGAGGAGTTTCAATATCGGTCTTCAGAACGTGCTAAAAACCGTCATGATTGATAGAAAGTTTTTCGTTAAAAAGAGGAATCATTAATTTTATTTGACATACCAATTAGGTGGCTTAAAAATGCTTTAATGGTGTTGTGAAAACTTGCCAAGCTATCTTGGCTTATGACTAAATTACAGGCATATACGATGATAAAAGGTTCCTGTTTGTGCGGATCAGTGACATTTAAAGTAGAAGGTAAATTCGATAATTTTTTTTTATGTCATTGCAGTTATTGTAAAAAAGACACGGGGTCGGCACATGCTGCTAATTTATTTACGAAATCCGATTCGTTGATTTGGTTGTCTGGAATAGAATACGTTACAAACTTTTCACTTGAATCTACACGACATGTAAAAAGTTTCTGTTCACAGTGTGGTTCTGCCGTTCCGACAGTATCTCCCGATGCGGGTGTTTGCGTGGTTCCAGCAGGATCATTAGACGATGAATTAGATTTTATGCCCGAGGCGCATATCTTCACAAAAAGTAATGCAAAATGGGAAGAGAAACTCAGTGAGCTTAAACGCTTTAAAGCGCTTCCTAAATAGTTTTATATGATCCAATAATGTTGTTAGAGACTCTCACCACTCATTTGAGATGTTGATTTACCGGTAGTTTACGTGAGAACAATATCTAAAAACCAATAAACCCTGCTTTCAGTATTAAAGAAACTCTGATTAACCTGTAGTTTCCAGTGGCACAAGGATGTGTCGCCAATATCAAGAGCGCTAAGCGATTAAAATTGTGAAAAAATTGAAAATGGCATTTTCAATTTATGCGTTATATAAATTATCTGGTAATGTCTTACGTTAGTTTATTTGATGATTCTTCGCCTTAAGGTGTTTTCTTGCAATATAATTGTTTATCTAATGCATTTATTTTTGTATCCATGATGACTGATTTGCAACTCCAAGTAATAATGATTCAAGTAATAGTCTTATTTTATTCTGTTTGGTAATCTAGGTTAAAAATCACAAAAGCATAACTAATTTCGTTCAATTTTATTACTTGGGTGATATATTCCTAAATCCGTTGTCCATTACGCAAATTCGCAAGCTCCCTACAAACTTAACATTGGTCATTATGAAAAAATACATTCCTCATGCACTCGCCATCTTTGTTGCTTTTGTTTTCTTACAATCGCTCTTTTTTAAGTTCGCTGAATTATTTACAGAGCCCGCGGATATCACCGTTTATATTTTCTCTACGATTGGTACTTGGATATCTTCACTCGGGCTTACTGGTCTTGGTAAGGCGTTCGCGAGTTATGGTGGCTACGCCGTTGGCTCCGCTGAGCTGGTCGCGAGTGTGTTGATTCTGATCACTGCAACTCGATTTTGGGGTGCATTAATCGGTTTCTGTATCATGTCTGGCGCTATATTTTTTCACGTTTTTACACCTCTCGGTTTATTCCCTTATACCGATCTCAGTTGTTTAGAGGCGGGCTGTCCGCAAGAGAAAGCGTTGTTTTTTATGGCCTGTGCAGTTTGGTTAATTTGTGTTTATTTTGTAATTACATTGAATAAATTTAAGAAGAACGCTTAATCTCTCATAATCTCTGATTCGATCCGCGGGGGATTGAATCAGAAGCCACTTTTATGTTCCCTTTTTTGCATCTATTGATAGCGTCATCCTTTCGTCGCTTCGTCTGTTGTTCTTTGAGTGTTTAGATTATATACAGAGATCCGGTTATTCTTAGTTCCTCACCGACCTCACGCGCTTTTTCCTTAAACTTTGCCCTAACCCTTTGTTTTTCTTTTCCCATTACTATCTAGCTGTTCTCTAAGTTTTCCATCTGGTGTTAAATATTGTTCTTGCATGGATAAATGGTGTTGTTGAATAATCGATATCAAATATTTTTTTAGGTGGTTTATTTTTGTAGACGTGGAATAAGGGCATTACCTAAGTAATAACAAAAGAGTGTAACTATAGTGAATTTTATTATTGTAGATTTAGAAGCAACCTGTTGGGAAGATAGGCAAAATAAACCCTGTAGTGGTCAATTATTTTCATACCACCCTGTAGGAGGTTTTTATCATTTAAATGCTTTCTCAACTTCAGCTGGTGT
>NZ_BAAGIC010000020.1:0-89978 GCF_054658315.1 Sessilibacter sp. MAH1 | reverse complement strand
TTTATAGGCCATTTGTAGGTTCCTTTGTTTGGGGCAGTTTACCCTACAAGCTGGTACGAGATTATTAAACCACTACACTTTCAGATATTTATGAATACGAATCCGTAAAAAAAATAAGATAACTAAACAACGCAATATTGATCATACGCATTTAGAAAAAACTTTTAAGAAGCTGATTCAATCACTTAAAAACGGAAAGGATTCTGAGTTGTGGTAAAAATATTTGTCCACTCTAAATTACGCAACGCTATGGATAAAGACAAATTAGCGTTTTTGGTTGAAAGCTTTAGAAACTATAAAGAAGGTAAAACGCTGCCCTCAATTTTTTGTACGCGATGCACCTTGCAATCACACACATAATCGACAATATGTTGAGCTTCAACACATTCATTTTCATGGAAGTGATTTTTCTTTAAAAATGATGCAGTTCAGCCGAACCCGTAAAGTTATGCTCGTATATTGCCCCGGCTTTTTTAACGCAAAACATTATCTTCTTGTCGCAATTATTAATCACTGGAACCACAATCAACCCGAAGTTATTGAAGATACAGACCCAGACAAAAATATAATGGACAAATTAGAAGAAATTGCAGAAGGGTTTAGACAGAAGTTTTGAGTGAGCCTATCGCTTGCTCAAAGATTTGTTGTGTAGTGAGCGTTGAATCTGGACTATTAAGACCTTCGTCAGTATATCGGAACTATACAACCGCACATCGGATGAGGTTTTGTCGCTTAAATTGCCATCAAAGAAGCACATTTAGAGTAAACAGGCTTGTAAATCAGAAGTTATGAACGTAAGTCATTGATTTAATTGGTGGAGCCTAGCGGGATCGAACCGCTGACCTCAACACTGCCAGTGTAAGAGAGTTTAATTTGTGAGCAATATACAGTATTTATACAGTGGTTTTTGGGGCCTTTTTAGCCCCAACTTTTAAGCTCGGTAGGTTTTTTTCACAATTCTCGTTGCGTTTCGTTGCGATTTTTTAATAGCCCCGCCGCCATGGCAACATCAAATATTACGCGTTCTTGTTCGTTTAGCACGGCGTAAAATTCAGTTACGGTGAGTATTTTTTCTTGCTCGTTTTCTTGCACTATTACGTTTACCAAGCCATTTAACCAATTGACGCGAGCGCCAACCAAGCGTACCAACATCATTACCTCAGACCAATTCTTGACCATTTATTCAAAAATATCCTAATGTGAATAGAAAGCTAAGGCAATGTGTCGAATTTCGACGTTGAATATTGATATCAAATGCACATTTTATGGTCTGTTTGTTGATTTATGTGCCATACTTGCGTCTAAGACCGATTGGTCGATAACTTTTGATTGTAAGTTCATTATTTTTATAGAAGTTAATCGTCTTAAAATCCATGGAAAACGTCAGCCCTACTGACAGAATTGCATGGCTGCGCAGTTGCATTGGTATGGCTCAAAAAGAGTTTGCCGAACTTTGCGGGCTAACGCTTGAAACCTATCGCCGTATTGAGCGCGGCCAAGCATTGCGCGATCACCAAATACTACAAATCGCTAATAAGTTAAATATAGATGCCGCCTGGCTGTTAACCGGCGACTTACGGTACCTGATATTACAACCCCTGCATAAAGTTGATGCAGCATTAGTTGCGCCCAATATTAATAGTAACGAATTCAAAAAAATGTTTTTTAACTTGTATCCGCATTTACAGTCGGTTTGAGAAAAGCTCATACTTTTGCATGTCTAGAACCTGTAATTCATACAGGGTTACGATCTTGGCTGAGATCTTTTTCTAGTATTCCTCACATATAGAAGACGCTAAACTATCAATTAATAGTTTAACCAAGTTATGGAAAGTTCAATGCGCACAATTAATGTTAAAGAAATAGGTTCTGAGCTTATCGATTTATTAAACGATGACGACACAGTTGATGAGGACATCGGTATCATCGATCACGAAGGGAATGTTTTAGGCGTTGTAATTCCCAAAGATGCGTACGAGTTTTTTCTACGTAAGGTTGAAGAAGCTGAAGACGAAATGGATTTGAAAACCGCAGAAGAATTTAATGCGTCTAATGAGAGAAATACATGAGCAACAATAACGAAGATTTAAAAGACCTACAAGAAATTGCAAAGCAAAAGCGTGAGCAAGCTGCAAAAAAAGAGTCTTTCGCGGTATGGAAACCCGGCAAACTTACTAATGAAAAGGATTTAAATAAAAACAATGTACGACGTTAAATTTAGTAAGAATGCAGAAAAGGCATATAATAAGCTTCCTGCAAATATGCGGGCTCGTATCGATCAAAAAATAGTATATTTACGCGCAACTCCTCGCGGTCCAGACACAAAAAAATTACAAGGCTCTCAAAATACCTACCGTACAAGAGTGGGTACTTACAGAATTGTATTTGAAATCAGTGACGGAGAGCTCCTAGTCTGGATATTAGACGTAGATCATCGCAGCTCAGTTTATAAATGAACGATGTTAAGTATCTAAATTAAAAACAGACCACCTCACTGTTTATTTTGTGCGAAGATAAATAAAAGCGGGCAATGCCCGCTTTTTTATTAATAATCCATTATGCTTTCGCCGGGTCTTCGGCCATGGCGTTTTTCGTAGGTATCGTAACGCGCATCAAAAAAGTCATCGTCGAATTGGCTTTTTAAATAGTTAATTGTTCTATCGGTATATTCATATTCGGCGGCAGCTCTTTCTATGTTGGTTTGATTTTGGCGAATACGTTGCACCAGCCCTCTAATAACCGCTAAGTCGATGACCACTACCGGTGTTTTTACTTCGAGTTCTTTGGCCATGGATTGCATGGCTGAATTGAGTATACGAATTCGCGCAGCTTCTTCTTTTTGCATTTGTTCGTATATTAAATCTTGTTTTTTGCGATACTCTAAATACCTTTCGTGCTCATTAAGTTCTTTAGGCGCCGGTAAACTTTGGGCTTTATGCAGCTCTTGTTCTAGGCGATTAAATTCATTGATGTAGGCTTCTTTAAAGGTAGCGGCTTTTTTACCGGTAAAGCCCATGGCCAAAAACATAAAGCCATCGCGAGTAATTTGATACTCGATGTACTCATTTCCATTGTGATTATAGGGAACGGCCGAAAAGTTGGCGGTTAAAAATTCTTCAGAACATTCAAGGTTTTGAATTTTTTCTACAACATGCTTATGCAGTTTTCTAAAATATTCAGCGACTTGACGAGAGGTTGTTACGGTGTGCCCATCGATAATGCAAACTTGGGGAGAAATTAACTCTTGAGACGTCATCTTACTAACTCCTGTACTTGATGTTAACCCTGCTCACGCGAGGCTAAACGGGCGAGCAGAACCGTGCAGGTTAGCCTTACCGGAGTACAGGATTCCGGCCGCTCAAAGAGCGCCCACACGGCCTGCTCATAAAACAGGCGTAGTAAATGACAGACACAAAAAAACCGCTACAGCGGCGGTTGTGTCCACCTGTACGTTTCCGGGAGGCTAAACCCGACACCGGATTTTGCCGGTGCAGAGGTATACAACCACAAGTTGGTTTTAAAAGTCAACTATGGTATTGATCGCAAAGCTATTCTTACTATTCCAAATCATTCTAGTGAAAGTGTAGCAATCGACGCCAAACCCGCACTTTTAAACAGGGTTCTATGAAGTAATTATTTTCTGCATTGTTTTATTCTTCTTCTTTTATTGTTGCTCGTTCAGAGAAATTAAAATGGATCTAGATTACTTCGCTATGTTTAACCGAGGAAATATTCAAGACCGACAAACCGATACTTTAATTGGTCTTAGCAAGGGTATCATTGCCGATAACGTAATCAATGAGGAAGAAATCAACTTCCTAATTACTTGGCTCATGCAAAATGTTCGAGTTATGAGTAACCCCATATTAGAGAATTTACTCAGCAAGCTAGACAGCATCTTAGCCGATAATGTAATTGACCAAGATGAAGCGAAAGAAATATTTTTAATTCTTAAAAAGCTAGCTGGTGATGAAACTCAACTTGATGAAATTCCTAAAAGCTCAAAAATTCCATTGAATGACCCCGAACCTAAAATATATTTCCCTGAGAGGAAGTTCTTGTTTACGGGCACTCTTGCTTATGGAACGCGAAAAGAAGCTGAAAAGGAAATAACTAAACGTGGTGGAATACTACTGTCGAATGTTACTCAAAAACTTAACTACTTAATTATCGGCGAATATGTTCAAGAGTCTTGGGCACATGAAAACTTTGGCCGAAAAATAGAAAAAGCTATGGAATACCGAGATGAAAAGCAGTTGCCTATAGCTATCGTATCAGAAGAACACTGGCTTCGAGAATCTGGTTTGCTTAAGTAACTATCGATGCAAGCTGTTACTCTCAAGGCTCGAACAATTTTAAATGATCCTGAAACTATAAGCGGGAGAATTTTTGCTTTATTTATTCAAACCTTAATTATAATTTCGTTAATCACGTTTTCTGTTGATACTTTGCCGGACCTTTCTGCGTCTACGAAGTTGATTTTACAGCGAATCGAACTGGTGACGGTCATTATCTTCACAATAGAATATCTTTTAAGACTGATAACTGCTGAGCGAAAGCTTAGATTTGTTTTTAGTTTTTATGGCTTGATTGATTTAGTCGCAATTGTGCCGTTTTATCTTTCTACTGGGCTAGATTTAAGAGCTGTCCGAATTTTTAGATTGTTGCGACTAATTCGTATACTAAAACTATTACGCTACAATCAAGCCGTGAATCATTTTGCAGCGGCTTTAAAGTCAATTAAAGAAGAATTGATTTTATTTGGGGTTGTTGCGGCAATAATGCTGTACCTGTCTGCGGTAGGTATTTATTACTTTGAGCATGAAGCTCAACCAGAAGCCTTCCAGTCGATATTTCATAGCCTGTGGTGGTCTGTAACCACGCTCACAACCGTAGGTTACGGCGATATGTATCCAATCACATTGGGCGGCAGAGTATTCACGTTTTTTGTATTAATGATTGGGCTTGGTGTAGTCGCGGTTCCTACGGGATTGTTGGCATCGGCGATGTCTAGGGAAAATACTGGTAAATAATGATCTTCGTTTGGTTCCCCCCATGTTTATATATCCCCTAATAACGATGAACCTGATTTTATCGAATTGGAAAATTAAATCGATCAGTTAGGATGATAGTTGCGCCAAACCTGTTATTTATACAGAGCGATCAAAAGCAGTTTTTAGACACTGTGTACTAAATTGACTAAGAGAGCGCTTTGAAAAATGAATAAGAATGAAGAGAAACAAACCTTAAGTTTTGAAAACCTATGGGATATGTACGAATCGTTTAGGGATGAAAAAAATAAATTATCAGATTTTGCGTTAAATTTTGCTACAAGAACTACCACCTTGTTTTTAAGTGTTCCCACTTTTTTAGGGGTTTTTGTTTTTTTAGGTGGCGTTAAGGTTTTATTTGACCTTTATAAAGATGAGCCTCTTAAATTCTTTGATAGCATCAACTTCTTAAATTTATCCATTATTCCTTTAGCTCTTCTTTTGGCATATTTATGGACAAAGTTAGAAAATCAACTAAATTATCTTCAGACTAAAATAGAAACCTGTAACACCAAAAAAAATAAATTATTTATTTTTTTAGCGGAGAGATATCCCCACGAATTTGAATTAATACGAGAAGAAGAAAGCACTTCGACTGTAAATAACCATTTTATTTCTGTTGCAAAGGCGTTCAGGTATTATTTGATTATTCTTCTGATGGTAGTGGGAATGGTTGAAATTTTTGCATTTTTGTATCTTAAAGGATTTATTTGAAAGCTTAGTTTCGAAATATTTATTTTGAGTGACTATATATGAGTAAAATTGAGTGGACTGAACAAACGTGGAACCCTGTAACGGGTTGCACAAAAGTATCGCCAGGTTGCAAACATTGTTATGCAGAAACGATGGCAAAGCGTTTAAAAGCCATGGGAGCACCCGGTTACGATAATGGTTTTGAATTAAGCTTGTTACCCGAGCGTTTAAAGCAACCGTTACAACGTCGTAAACCGACGATGTATTTTGTGAATTCTATGAGCGACCTTTTTCAAGAAGGTGTACCTGATTTGTTTATTGATCAGGTTATGACCACAATTAAAGCAACACCGCATCATACGTATCAAATTTTAACCAAACGCAGCGCTAATATGCGCCGGTATTTTGAGACGCGAGAAGTACCGGTTAATGCTTGGCTGGGCGTTTCGGTAGAAGACCAAAAGTACGGTAAACCTAGAATTCCCGATTTGGCCGCTATAAACGCACGTACACGCTTTTTGTCGATTGAACCTTTGTTAGAAGACTTGGGTAGCATTCCGCTTGATGGCATTCACTGGGTTATTGTTGGCGGCGAATCGGGCATAGGTGCGCGACCTATGCAAGAGTCTTGGGCGCTGAACATACGCAACCAGTGCTTGAATGCAGGTGTCGATTTCTTCTTTAAACAATGGGGCGCTTGGGGCGCAGACGGTATTCATAGAAACAAAAAGGCAAATGGCCGAGTGCTTGATGGCAAAGTATGGGATGAGATACCGGCGATAGCGGTGTGATGCTCTAGGCGCATAACAAACTCCTTACTCATAGTTGTTTTGTCTCGATCCAAATTAATTAAATTCATATAAAATAATCAAATTATTTATTGACAAATTAAATATATTGATTATCCTTAGTGGGTGAGTTAAGAAAAAAGGATGCGCGAACACCCTTTTTTCTAAGTATTAATTATACTCCTATCATATTATGTTTTTGCTCAATACTTTCTTTAAAAAAGTAAGTATTAGTTTTGCTAGTTCTCTTGAGACAAGAAATGTTTGTAAGGACGGATCAAGTCCAAATAACATGCAAAATATTGTAAATATTAGAATTGTTAAAAGTATTTCATAAAAATCTTCCAAATTTTTCTCCTTTTATGTTTGGAATGATGTAATGAATATATTTAGTCATTAAAAAGTTCATATCTACTTCCATCGGTTATTAAATGCGTTTTGTTAATGACAAAAAAGATTAGAAATATATTGAAAGACAGGTTAATGCCTACCGTATATCTAACTCTTATCTATTGCGGAAAAAAGTCCGCACTTTCAATTATATATTAGATTAAGTCATTTGTCAATTATTTTCTTATAAATATCCCTCCTGTTTCACAATTTAAAGATAAATTTGTTAAGTCTTTTTTACTTGTCAATGTAAGTTCCTTTGTTTAGTTGGTGTTTCTATATATATATATACATGGTGAGCTTCCTCTTTACGTATATTCGGTTTATTGTGATAAAAAAAATATTAATTATTTTGATATCCCTATTGACATATTGTTTCTGAATCTCCATTATGTAATAGATTGATAAGATTTTATCTAAGTAATCTTATCAACCGTCGTTTATACAGGAAACTTAATTAGCACGCAATATTTATTTGTGTGTTTTTTTGCGTTTTTACATTATGTAAATCCATTATGATTCTAAGTAACTGATTTATATTGAATTTACGTTATCAGACTAAATTTTTACCGCTTCCACCCATCTTCATCATTTTCACCCATCATAAACCCCAGCATCTATTACGCAGGTTATATTGCTTTGCCAGTAGGGCGAGGCTATCCAGCTGCCACCACCTATGTTTTGTGAATAGAGAACAGAGCTTTCGGCGATAAGTTGGTTGCCGTTTTTGCGTATGCCACCGGCGGCGAAGTCTAGGGTGTCGCCGCCTTCGAATTGTGGGCGATCTATGGCGCGGTATACGCCCGCAAAGAAGGGTGTGGTGCTAATGGCTATTTTTTTGTTTTGCGCTTGTGCTGGTAGGTTTACGGTGGCGCCGCCCAGTGCCCATTCGCTGGTAATGATACCGCCACCAGTGCTGGTGAATACGTCTGACGAGCGATTGATTTGAATAGCCGCTAAGGCAACCAAAGGGCGGCTGGCTGAGCTAAACGCAAAGCCGCCTTGGGCGTTGTAAATGTTTATGCCCCAACCGCTGTTGGTACCGGTACCGGCTAAAAATACGTAAGCTTCGATATTAATACCCGCACGACCCCAAAAGCCTGCCCGCCATTGACCATTTGCGTAAAACAAATTTGCCAACACATACAAATTGCCCGCTTGCGTGCTGTTTTGCGGTACGTAGTAAATAACTGGCGGTGTGTTTTGGTTGGTTACACCGGTGGCAAGGTTTACCACGGTGGTGTTGTCAGAAATATTGCCGGTGATTTTGCGCTGAAAATTCAGCATGTTAACACTGGTGCCAATCAGGGTTTTACCGGCGTTGTTTTTAAATTCTATTCCGTGGGTCATTGTTGTGGGTTATCGGCCATACACGTTGATGGTTGCGCGTTCGTAGTTAAAGGCATTGTTGGCGCGGTTACCTAGGCCGTAGTAATCGGCCAACCATTGCCAGGTTAGTGTTTTGTTGGTTTGGTTTAGGGTTAGTTGGCAAATTCCCGAACCACCAGACGCCAACAAGCTGCCCGTATTAAAGGCGATTAGCTCGGCGGCGAGGGTTAGATCATTTGGCATGGTTGAATAGCTGCGTGAGCCATTGCCGTTTACCCGCTGTACGTCGAAGGTATCGATTAACACCCACGCAACGGATTCGCTAGACAGCGTTAAACGCCCATTGGCATCGTATATTTCAAATCCAAAACTCATGTGATTACGCCAAGTTACCGATTTTTACGCGCAGCGTGTTGGCGTTATCAAAGACGCGTATTTGATCGTTGGTAATTTCTAGACGGGCGCCGGTTGTGGCACTGCGAATATCGAGCTGGCCTTTAAATACCAGTTGATTACTGGAGCTGTTTAGGTAAAACAAGCCGTTGGCATCGGTTACTGCGCTGCCGGTGCCAATCCAGATGGGATAGTTACCGCTAGACGAGATTCGTACCCGTAAACCCGTACCACTGGTTGTTTGTACAGTACCTGCGGTAATTAAGCCAATGTTTGAAGTTAGCGCCGACAGTTCACTAATGAACATTTTATCGGCAGTGATGGTATTGGCGCGTAAATGGCCGCCTTCTAGTGTTAAAAATTGTACGTGGCCACCGGTGATTTGCTGGCTAACAATGTGTTGTGAGTAGATTAAATCGGCGGTTAGGTGGGTGGTGAGTATGGCCTCTTCGGAAATATCTTCACTGGCTAGCGGAAACTTGCCGTCTAATCTAACCAGCTCTGCTTCAATCGCGCTGGTGTCTACTGTTGTGGGTGTTACCGTAAATTGGCCAGAAAAATTCAATTCGGTATCACCCCAAACATCCACGGCAGCAACGCGCACGTAATAGGTTTGGCTTTCTTCTAACGGCACACCAATCACTGGGTCACGGCTGCGATTCACAACCAAGTTGGCGTTGTTTGGGGTAAAGCCGTCAACTGTGCTTACCCAAACAGAAATGCCGGTAATGTCGGTATCGGCTGGTTGATCAAACCTTACCAAGGCTTGGCCGGTTAGGCCCTCAACCACTAAATTATTGAGTTGCGCCGGTGGCGGGTTAAATACAGCGAGCGTGGCGGCGGTTTCGCTAATTCTGCCTTCGCCATCGATGGCGAAGACTTCTACGGTAAAACGACGACCCACACCAAAATCTTGCGCGGTGTTGCCGTGAATTTCAAACGTATTGCCTTGCACGTTATTTTGCGCAAATTTTTGCACGCCATTTACGGATAACACTACGCGATGATTAACTGTGAAAGATTCCCACTGCACGCGTAAAAACGGCCCTGTGAAGGCTTCACTTAATTGCAAGTTGGTTGGCGCTGGCGGCGGTTGGTTGAGCGAGTCGGAGATATCTACAATTACTTGGGCGAAGTTGCCGCGAAAGATGTTTTGGCCTGCCACGCGATAAATATAAATATCGTCGTTTACCAATTCTGGATTCGGCCGCGCGGTGTATTCTGGCTGTGTGGTGTAGCCTAAACCCAAGTCGTTAAAGACGTTACCGCCATCAGTTGAGACCTGAATAATATAGCGATCGGCATTGCGGCCCTGCCAATTTAAATGCACCACGGGCGACTCTTCGGTACCGGTCACCACGGCGGTTAATGATTCCACAACGGGCGCGACTATGTTGACGTCCGGCACTTGATTAATGGGCGGTACTTGTAGCCCATCGGCGGCAATGTAAACGTCTTGGTCATCCACAAAGCCTTGTAGGCGATACCGGTTACCTTGTTGCGGCGTTATGCGCTCTACCTTTACGCGGTAAATAAATTCTACGCCTTCACCGAGCGCGAACATGGGGCGGCGAATATTGCGATCGCCTCGCCATTCCATAGCGGTTTGGTCGAGCAATTGCGGATTGGTTAAACGCACGCGATTGTGCGCAGTTTTAATCACGGGAATTAATTCGCCGGGTGTGCCATCGGTATTGCGAATTACAATAAATGGGTTGGTTAAATCGGGAATGTTTTCGGTAAGGGTAAGTTCATCTACACCATTCCAACTGATTACATCGCCACTGATCTGCTCAGGCCCCTGAGCGCTAAACATATAATGCGATACCGCAACTACATCGTGATAAAACGGAATTATTCCAGAAAGGCCAGTTTCGAAGGTGATGGTTTCGCGGCGGTATTGGTTAACGGCAACAATATAAATACCGTATAAATAGGCTTGTTCGCGGCTGGTAATGCCAAAGGCATCAATGCGGCTCGGGTTAAGTGCTTGGCTGCCGGGTAGGGCACACAAAACTTCTTGCTGAATGTAATTATGGTCGCGGTCAAAGTAGCGAATAATTACGGCGTCGGCGGTTTGGTCTTCAATAATGCTGTGATTTATTTTTAATGAATTACGCACAATGTTGCGCTGGGTAAACATGGCGGTGGGTTGCGGGTTGTAACCGTCGTAAACCATAGTGTACACACCGGCGCGATCTACCGGCGAGGCTCTGCAACAAGCGGCGATTTTGGTGAGCGCGTCCCACACGGTGCTTTGGGTATCAAACACGCCGTTAAATTCAAAACCTTGTTCGTCGCAAAATAATGCGAATTCGTAAAGTTGATTTAAATCGATGTAGGCATCACTGCGCTTACCACCGTATTGCGATCGCGCAACATCAATAAACGCCCATACCGGATTATTGGTGAGCACGTTTTCGGTGTAGCCATTTTGCGGGTGCCAGGTGGCAATGCGAGCATTAACCACCACATTAAATTTAGACAGCGCATTGTTGCCGAGCTGTTCACTGGCGCGAATTTTTACAGCAAGGCGCGTGGTATTGGTGGGTGGATTGCCATCAACTAAAAAGCCTTTTAATTGGGACCACACTAAATTGTCGCTGTAACGCAACTCATCTTGCTCAGGTGTTAAACGAGTCATGCGAACTTGGTAACGACCAGGCTCGACTACATAATTAAAGGTTCTGCGAATCGCATCGCGATTATCACCGGTAAAGGTTTCGGTACCCAAATCAAACCAGTTATTAAGCGGTTGATCGTTGTCATCAATAAGTCGAGCTTCGAATTTAAAATCAACCGAATATTGGCGAGGCGTGCCACTGTTGTTGGTGCGATAAATTCCCGCTTGTGCTACTACATCGCAAACAATACGCGAAATTTTTGTGCCTTGACCATTTACGACGTAATCGCCTAATTGTTGCGACTCTAAATTTAAATTTGAAACCTCGGTAGAAGTAACCACCGCAGCAGGAAACAGCATAGAGTTATTGCCCGGTGGAATAATTTCATATTCAAAGTCGGCAAGGCTGCCAACGGGCGTATTGTCGTAACGCGCCGAATTAATATCAACATCAACATTGCCAAGACTGATTTCAAATAATTCATAAATAACTTGATCGTCACCGTTTTCGTATTCGGTAAATGAGCTTGCGCCTAAATCCGGCCATACACGCATGGTGCCATACACTCGCGGTTTAGGTTGACCAAAACGAATGCGGTTACCGCGTGACGATACATTGTAGGTTGAACTGGGTTCTTCACCAATTGCAGAGTTGGGTAAGTCGGTTGGGTTTACGCCTTGTAAATTCAGCAATGACGTAACGGCATTAATGACTATGAGCCAGTTGTTTAATAAAAAATTAAAGGCGCCGCTTGAGACTACCGGACACAATGAAATAACGTCGTTTGTTTGTAATTGGCTATTAAAGCTCGCAGCACCTTCTACCGTATCGTTTAAAACAAATTGGTCGTTTAGATGCACTAAATACGGTTGGCTGTGTATTTGCTCAATTAAATTGTGGCGCTGTAGCGCATCGTTAACGGTTAGGCGTTCATCAACGGAATGAATTTTATAATCGGTTGGGTTTAACGCATCGTTAAATAAAACAATAGTCGGCATTATGGCGATGGGTACCGGTAAAATTGAGTAATGGATTTACCGCATTCGTGAATGCGATTTATGGGTGTGCAAACAACGTGGTTTTCTAAGGCGTGCAATACATAACCCGATCGGCCTTGTATCGATAAATCAGGCTCGATATAAATACCCACGTGGTTCATTAAGCGTTGTGGGTCGTTTATATCGCACATGGCCACTACGTCTAATTCTTGCGGAATTACTTTTGATGTAAACCAACCTAACATAGGGTTGGTTTTGCATTCGTGAATAACGGCATCGGTATTTATGGCCGATACCGCAACACGTTTTAGCGTAATGTTTAATTCGTGTTTATAAACCGTGCGCACAAACGACCAGCAAGGCGCGCAACTGCTAGGCTGCTCGCCAAGGTATTTTGTAATGTTCATAAGAAATTAATCGACAATGCCGGGGTTGGTAATTGCGGAGTATTCAACGTTGGGGAATTTTTGATTAGCCGAATTACGGTAACCCACCGTAATGGCTACTTGCGTAGAACTGATGGCTACACTGCGCGCCTGTTGATGCAAGACCGAGGGTTTACCGATCGCAGTTTGCGTATGCACATTAAAGGTAAATAAACGCACCGTGCAATCGATAGGAATATTGGTTTTACCGGCTTGGCGAATATACCCTTGCACCAACGCCGACACCGCATCTAATCGTAAAGTGCCGGTACTGTCTACATCGGTATTGATTTCAGGCTCATCAAACTGACCGGCGACCATTAAAAATTCGACAGTTTCACCGGCATTAAACGGCGCGTTGTCTTCTAACGGTAAACGAATAACACGTTCACGACGCACACCACGATACGTAACCACACGAATAATTTCACCAAACGTAGGGTGGCGAAATTCAAACGCAAAAATCTTACTGATATTAGGATCAACGCGCGCTAATGCTTCGCGCTGTGCAAGGTCTTCTATGGTGGGCATGCTACATCAACCGAATAATAATTTTAGGTGGTGTAAATACCGTTACTTCACCGGTTTCTGGATCGGTCATTTCAACGGGGTCACGAGGGCAAACGGATTCGAGCTTTTCTTGTCCGCCATCTTCAAAAATATAATCGTCAGCCCCTGCGACTAATTCGCCAATAATTTCAGCAGACGTTAACTGTGTAAACGCGTTGAGTTTTTCAGGCGTATCTAGGCGAGCAGTGCCGATGGATGATTGACCATCTTTAGAGTAACGTACAGGGCAAAAGACATTTTTAAACCTGTAATTATCATTACCGTCTTGATAAATAAAATCAGGAAATGTCGATGCCAACGATTCGATCTCTGCACGAAATAATTCGAGATTTTCAACGTAAATTAATTTATCCATTTAAACTCCCCAGCAAAAGCTTTGCATCATCGGCCGTTAAAGCAAAATCCCAAACAGTAACACCGGCGGCTTCGCAATCGCCGGTTAAACGTGATGCTGAACCTGAGAAAAAACGCAGACTTTCAATTCCACGAGGCAATACGCTGTTAACAGGCGTGGATATTAAAAGATTGCCGCTACGGTCATACACAATAAAATTAGCACCATCAAATACAAATAATATTTCGTAACGACCGTAAGCATTTGGCACTTGCGAGAAAAACTGTCCATTATATCGAATCACTAAACCATTAGATTGCAGGTGATTAGTTCCAACGATAAAACTAGAATCATCCGTTGATATTAAATGCTCAAAATCTAACGCTTGCCCGAGATAGTTATATTTACAATAAATGCTAAAAGGCCGTGATAAGTCAATTAAATCTACTCGTGAAAAGCGTGTGGCAGGGCGTGCAACCGGTGCACCATTTGTTGGAATAAAGCCGGTAAAAAACGGCACCGGTTCTAATTGCGCTTGATCGATGTAAAATTTATCGGTGTTGTTACCTATAAAATTATCAATACCGCCAACGACGGCATAAACAAAAACATTTACGGGTGCTGATATGTCAGGAGTAAATGATACCGTTAAAATATAAATACCGTTGTGAAATGGCCCTAGCAGTGACGAGGCATCTATATCATTAAATTGGGTTGCCGTCTTAGTAGAGAATTCAAATAACGTACTTGGTCTTAATCCATTATTAAAAACAGCGCCACCAACCGTTAACCGAATTTGATCAAAATCACCAGGCTTGACAGCCACTGAGAATGTGTAACTCTGTCCGGCCACAGTCTGAAAAAACGAACTGATATAATGGGAACCATTAACTGTATTGGGAACAACGGCTACCATGGTAGAGCTGTTATTTAACCCTAACTCAGTAGATTGGTTCGCAGAGATATTATTATGGCTCCAGTTGGCGCTAAATCCTGACGAGTAATTTAACAAATTCTCAGATTCTGAATTAATCACCCAGCCAAACTCTGACTCTCCCAGCTGGTTATCTGATAACACTCGCTGAATACCATAGCGATCGATATAGGTTCTACCCGCTGGAGCAGTACCGGCCACCAGAGTGAGATTTGGACCGCGATTGGTTAGTTGGCTTTTTTGAAAATAACTGGCAACGTAATTATTTAATCGACTCCATACACCCGAAAGACCCTCTACCGCAGCAATAGCATTACCGGTTGCAGATTCTGCGTTGCTAACGGCTGTATTAACATCACTCTGCGCTTGTTCTATAAACGCATCCAACTGCGCTTGGTTTTCTGCGAGGGCATTAATAGCATCGTCCGCAGATTGGGCGGCGCTATCGGCAGCGGCTTGAGTATCGCTTAAGAATGTTTGCAGCGCGGTAACGGTTACGGTTTCGGCGTCGTCACTGGCTACCAACAAAACTTCTAGTGATGAGTTTGTTGTTGGGTCGATAAATATTTTACCCAACGTGCGCGTGCGCTGCTGATGCTCTAATTTAACAGAATACAAACCCGGTTCAACCAACTGCGAATAAACACCACTGGCATTGGTTGAAAATTCAGAACTCACACCCTTAACAATGTTTGCACCTTCATTGCGATCGGCAATTAAAATAATATTCGCATTTGCCAGCGGCGTGCCGTTGGGCAAAAGTAAAGTACCTTGAAGTGTAGGCATGGTTATTCACCTAATTGATCGGTTTCGATCGTAAAGCTAATAGTTAAATGTTTACGGCCTGCCGGTGTAACTTGTGGAAATTGAGTAATTCGGACTTGGTACAATTTAAATTCACCGGTTAAATCTAAGTTCAGTAAAAAGAAGTTGGCACCGTCATTTGCACCTTGTGCAGATCGATAAAATTCCCAAAAATCGTCTAATTGCGATTGCAAAAATCGATAACTTAAAGTCACGGTAATAAAATTAATATGACTAACGCGCGAAACTTCAGGTGGACCTGATTCCATATCGGTTCGAATCGTTGAAGATTGACCATTAATGGAATAACCCTGTCTTAATGGAAATTGCGGAAAGTCTTCCGGCCAATAAACGTTATTCATTAAAATGGATTACTCCGTGTTAATCCGTAGCGCTGTTCGAGTGACCTAGAGAACGAACCATTACCAGAGTTAATTTCATTAGTTAACGATTGTTTTACTTGCTCCACCATAATGATGGTTTGATTATTCTCGTCATATCCGGCTGTCACTCGGGTATCGGGCGCATTGTTATTAATAATAATTTGTTGACCAGAACCACCGCCTTGCAAAAAGTTGGTTAAATCGCGGTTTTGCTCGGGCGCAACAATTCGCTCGCCACCGTCTAACAAATAGGTTCCTTCACGCGGGATTGAATTCATACCCGCGTGAGCGATACCAGCAACACGAGCGGCCGATGCGGCACCGGCAACATAAATACCCGCAGCTGCAGCCGCACCTAATACCGGGCCAACTACCGGAATTGGCGCAAGAGCTTCATAAGCACCCATGGCAGCGGTTTGCGTTGAAGCGGTAATTTTAGAAATGGATTCTCGTTTTTTAGTATCCAAAAGCACACTACCTAAACCCAAGGCAAGGTTGGCGTATTGCGATTCTTTTGCACCAATATCGTCGAAGTATTGCGAGATTCCAGAACGTAGCGAATCATAACCTTCAACTAAAACTTGATTACGTTCGGCGGCATCGGCTAATTCTTTTTCTTTGGCCTCTGCGCGAATGGTTTCTAGGCGTTGTTGATGGATAAATTCAGCGTTTTCTAGGGCTTCTTTATGTTTGGCAAAAGCCTCAATAGAAACCACATTCTGATTAAGTAACGCGTCATAGTCAGCTTGTAATTGCGCAACCTGGCGTTGATATTGAAGATTTTCTAACTCTTCTAATTTGCCATCTAGCTTTAATCGCTCGTCATAAATTCGGCTGTATTGACCTAATTGTTGATTCAATTGCCGCTCATTTTGCTCTTGAATTCGCGCGGCTTGATCTGCTGCTTTTTGTTCGGCATCGGCAATGCGTTGTAATTCGCGCTCACGCAGATCGGCGGCTTTTTGGTCGGCCTCTGCCTTGCGTTTTGCCGCCTCTTCGGCAGCAGCTGCTTTTAAATTTTCTTGAGTTTCTTCATGCAACCGTTGCTGTTCTTGAATTTGTTGAAGCTGAAGTTGATATTGTTTTTGGATATCTAATTGCTCTTGTAACCTAGCTTCTAAAATATCCTTTTGAGTTCTCTGAGAGCCAGAACGGCGAATTCTTCGGGAGTCGTCCGCACTTGAAACGGACGTTTGCAGATTATTGATATTATCTTGGGTTTGTTGCAGCAAAGTATTAATAGATTCAACATCACCTTCAGAAGCTTTTAGCTCAACCAGTTGTTGCTTTAACTCTTCGATTTCTCGAACGGCTGCATTGCGTTGAGTAATTGCAGATCGACCACGGCCACCACTATTTACACGATCTTGTAATTGCGCTAATCGCTTTTCTAAACCGCCTACAGTAGGATCAATTTGCTCGCGCACACTGTTTAACGATGAAGATAATCCATCTAAAATACTCTTCACCGGGCCAACGGTACCGTTTGATTTTGCAAAAGCATTTAATAATTCATCCCAGCGTTGACCCAGCGTATCAACCGAGCCGGATAAACCACCCGCTTCGGCAGCACCAGCACCGCCAACTTGGCCGCGTAGTTTTTCCAGAATAATGCCTTGTGCAGCGGCAATATCACCGGTGTCTTGCAGCGATGTAATTAAATCTTTTTCGGATTGCGTAAAATTAACACCAGCTTCTGCAAGCTCACCCAATCGCGTTTTAGGATCTTCGAGTGCTTTGCCCAACTGCAACGCTTTATCTTTTATCTCACCGCCAAATACCGCCGCTAAATCTTGTGATAATTCGATTGCTTCGGTAAAGGTTTCGCCTTGCACATTCTTAAATGTTTGCAATACGTTTTGCGCCTGTACAACGCCTTGCACACTGGCTAAGGTGCCCAATGCTAATTGATCGGCCTGCTGCGCCAGTTGAATGGCAGTAAAACCCGCCGCGTTCCCGGTTGCTTTAATAATTGCTTCCGTTCGGGCTTGCTGTTTTTCGTATTGTGAAAACGTCTGTAATGCGGAATAACCAACAGCCGATAAACCGGCGAGCGCTGCTCCAAATCCCGTTACGGCCACAGCACCAGAACTCATTAAACCCCTAACAGCAGTTATACGGCTGGCAATACCACCCAAAGGACCATCAATAACCGTAACACCACTGGATAACCCTTGAATGGATTTATTAAACGCTTCGTTAGCTACGATGCCTTGTCGTATTTCTCGCCGAAACCCTTTGGTATCGGCGGATATTTCAACTTGATAATTGGTTTTTTTCATCGGTTATTGCCCAATAAAATTCGATACAACTCTTCAACAGACTTTTCAGGCTCGGGCGGTACATAACTCAACAAGACATCACGCAATTTAATGGCAGGTTGATTTTTACCACGCAAATAATTACCCATTTGTGTGCGTATTGCCGCGATATGCAATTCATCCACAAGGCGACCAAAAGGCTCTAATTGATAAAAGTGTTGCCATTCTACTAATTGTGAACTGGTTATTTGAGAGAGAAAGGCATCTACATCTGAAAACCGTAATTCGAACGCCAACCGAACGGCAAAACGTCTATTCGGTTGGCTTAAGAGGGGTTTGCATTGGTTTCCTCTTTATCAACGTCAACGCTGTTTGTATCGCTCTGTTGAGCCGTTGATTGTTTTTGAGCAGAAACCGTTGGTCCAATAAAATCAATGCCAGAAAGTTCACTAACAGCATCTAATGCGGGAATTAATATGGAATTTGGCAGCTTGGATAACCACATAATGTGCAGCGGGTCTTGCCAATTTAATGGAATACGTTTACCACGTCTAAGCGCCATCGCCAGCGCTTGAAATCTAAGACCAATGATTTTATTAATCTTTACCGAATACTCATCAGTACTGGACGCGATTTGATAATACATATCCGTAAGAATAATATTTTCTTCACCACCTAACTCAACAATTTGCCAACCGTTAAAGAATTTTTTACTGGCCACTTTTCGCGCGTTAAAGATTAAATCTTTCTTTAAAAACCAAAACGGAAACCATTTAATAAGCAGTGATTTCATTAGACTAAATCACTCTCATTAGGACGACCGGTAACCATCAACGTTAAATTGCGATCGATGTGGCCTTCCTTAGGCGTGGCAATTCCCACAGTCGTTACCAGGCATCTAAATGAAACAGCTTTATTAATGGGGGTAGGAATTCTAAATTGCACAAACTCCTTAGTGCCGTTTTCTAGCGCATCAACCAGCGCTTCTATTTCTGTTTGACCTGGCTCGTAACGAACGGTAATTGTCCATTCGCCACCCGATAACAACCCGTAATCGTACTCTTTGTAGTCATCATCGCCACCGTATTTAGTAGAGTCGATGGTCTCGGCAGTACGATCACCTGGTTGAATATCTAAAATATCGCCCACCGCAGCACCATACGTGCTGCCTTGATCTTCCGAGCGGTGCAATGTTATGCGTTTACCTAACATGATTAGTCCTCATCTTGATAATTAACAGTACAAATTAAATTAATACTGGCTATAGAAGTTTCTTGATCGCGATCGTAAGAAAAACCTACGCGCGCGATGTAATCCACTAATCCACCGAGTGTATTATCAGCGCGTAACTGCGCTTCAACGTCATTGGTTTTTTCATCAAGGCGTGCATCAATATTGTCAGCGGCACTTTCGGCACGCAGAGTAATTTCAATATTTAAACGCCCGTCAGTGTCTGCACGTCCATCGTCAAACGTTCTTTCGGTTTCGCCATCTTCAAAATAAATTGCGGCGGCTGGCAATTCTTCCTCAAAGATGGTGGGCGGCGCATAAGAAAACGTTGTGTTAAAAAAAGTATTTATTCTTGCTTTAACCGCTTCGCGTATTTGCGTTCGTGTGGCCATTTATTTTTTACCTAAAGTTTTATTTAAACGAAAGGTTAATTCTTTATTTAATGCAGGCGTTAAATCTCGATTAAGCGCTTGTTCGCCGGCCTCATCCATGGCTTCACGAACTTCTTTTGCAACAAACGGTTGGCCAATTTCAGCTCTTAATAATGGGTAACCGGTCTTACGGTTCGATTCGCGCAGCGGGCCACGCTCTTCCCGATTAGGATCACGATACAGCGCCACCGGCTTTCCGCCAGTGCTGCCATTCCATTGATAAGCACCTTGCCACTCGTAAGGCCCAAGTTTAAAGCCATCGTCGGTTTTTTTAGCTCCAGCGTTTAAGGCATTAATCGCATCTTGACCAGCCCAAATTCGAGAGACTAATCGATTCGGACGCGCTTTATTTCTAAATACTCGATCACGAACTAGCTTTTGTTTAATACCTATGTTCTTCGCTACGCGCCGGACAACCTTAGTTTTTGCTTTTTCGGCCTCGCGATTAATAACGCGACTTACGCCGCGCGGTACTTCTTTCTCATCCAATTGATTCAACTGTTTAGATAATCGCTTGAATTCTTTATCAAGCAGCTTCTCGTTTAACCGAATTTGAATCGCTTTCATTCGAGCACCAAAATTTTAGTATCGCCTTCATCAAAAAAGCGCACGTATCGGTATTGCCGATTATTCACGGTAATAACCGCACCTCGCTCTATAGATGCAGTAAATAAATGTGCAGGAAAACTAAAGGTTTTTTGGTTAGCATCAACATTGCGCCAACGCCATGCTTTAACGTCTAAATATCCGGTAATTTCAGACCCGTTAATCACGGCCTTGTGATTAACGTCCTGATAAAACACGTTTTCTAGATCAGCTTGTAAGTCGTCTAAAAACGACATTATTCGCCGCCGTCCAAGAACTCAGCGTCTAGCTCTTCTTCGGTCTTTTCTTGCTGCACATTTATGTTCGCCGGTTTTTCGGTAACCGTTCCTTTACTTGCGGCGGTAAGGTCACGGGCCAATGCTTCGGCAATTTTTACCACTGGTGAATCATCGGCCAAGGTGCCATCCTTTTTATATTTGGGGTAATAGCTTTTACCCTGTAAGCGAATACCGCGTGTAATTTGAAAGTTCACCAACTTTTGTTTTTTCTGATTTTTAGACATAAGAATTCCCCAGCCAGTTAAGGCCGTAAAATCGATTTAAAAGACTGATTTAAAAGAGTAAGGGTTTTAGGGTTTACGAAAAGAGGTTTTACGCAGCCAAGCTAAACGCTTGAGGATGGCGAACAGCAACGTCAGCGTCTTGGAATAAACGCATCACCAAACCACCGGTAGCAACCTTGGTTGCGCGATCTGGCACAACATCTAAGGCACCCCACATACCAACCAATATTTGTGCAAAGTCACCAAATAAAATTTGGTTGGCCAGCATTTCAGTTGTTACCGCAGCACTGTAACCGTTAATGCTACTGCCATCACCCCAAATAAATTGCGCTGTACCCGCCGCTTTTTCGGTGGATTTTAAGGTGCCGCGCATGGTAGGGCGCATCACATAAGACGAGGTTGCCGCCGACGCATTTGCTTCTGCAACATCGGTTTCTAGCTCAACAATTTTCGCCCAATTAACACCACCGGTTAGATCTACAGCGCCAATACCGGCAGCATTTAGAATACCCAAAGGCTCGTTATTAATGCCCGAACCTTTCAAAATGGCATTATCCAGCGCAAGAGCTAGGCCGGTCATAATGTCACCACGCACTAATGATTCGATATCTGGCGTTGATTGCACTAACAATCGGCGAGTAATGGGCACAGCAGTACTGACGGTTTTTGGTGAGAGAGAAACGGTCGAGAAGGTAATGTTTGAATCATTGGGTGCAATGTCTTCATCCACCCAAAAGAACGTGGCAGAGCCATTTTGTTTAGGAATATCAACATTACCCACAAGACCGGTAACAAAGCGAGTACCTAATCCGCCCACCGTAGCCATAGCGCGCAGTACTTCAATAAATAATTCACTGTGCAAATTAGTGGCAACCAACTCTTGACCCAAGGTTGCAACACCAGCGGCCTGCGTACGTGCCATCATTTGTGTTTGCAACTGGCGACGCAATCCATAACCCATGGCTTCGTAACTTAAATAAACACCGTTAGGGTCAGAATCCAAGCGCTGTGCAATCGCGCTCGATACTTCTCGCTCTAAACCGGCGTCTTTCCATTTACCTGTAGCCGCAGCACGCATTGCACGCACAATGCTGTAATTTTCAAGGTCGCGTGTTGGCATATCCAAATCTAACGCCGTTGTGGTGATATCGCCCGATTGTTTACGCTTGTGTAATGTGCCAATTAATTCACTGCGAAATTGATCGAAGGATTTACCTTCGCTAATGCATTTTGTACCCAAATCAACAACATCGTATTGACGAGCCGATTCAGCAATGCGTTGCGCATCGGTCTTGCCAGTATTTTTGGGTTTTGGGGCGGGACCGCCTGACGAGCGATTAGAAGTTGTTTCTTCTTCATCTTGTGATTCGTCGGTGGTTGTTTCTTCAGTTTCGGTTTCTAACAAATCATCATCTTCCATACGTGTTTCCTCATTTAGGTTTGATATAATTTTTAACGGAAATAAATCACCCTCACTGCGCCCAACGCCAACCGTGGGATCAGCGGGAACAGAAACCGACGAAAGTTCTAACGGCTCCCATTTGGTAATTCGGTAATGTTCGATACCATTGCGAACTTCAATTAATACCGCTTTAAGAATTTTGTAACCTACACTGATGTGAGTTCTTATTCCGTCAACAATATCGTTGAGCAACTCATCACCCATTGGGTTGCGAGATAATTTAACCTCGGCATAGCCGCGATTATTTTCAATCCAAACTTTAGTAACAACGCCGCGCTGATCTTTCCAATCGTGATCACACAAAAACGGACCACCGTTTTTAATTCGGGTTAAGTCAATTTCGTCTTCGCGGTGACCCAGCGTTTCAATCCAGTCTAATCGAGTTACCGGAAATTCACTGGAAAACGCCAAAACCACGGTGCGATTTTCAACATCAATCTTGCTGTGTTCTACTTGGGCAAAGCGGTGCATAACCGGTAACTTACCCGTTACCAGTTGTGTGCGATTTAATTCCATAGCTATTCCTGATTACTGAGTTTTGCCATTACAGCTTCAACCATGGCATCAACATCGCCTGCGCCATCGCTATTTTTAGAAACGAGCTGTTTAATGTGGGCGGGTAAAAGTGCGTATATTTCGTCGGAGCGTTTCAATTCGTCTTTAAAATCTTCGGGATCAATACCCTTGTCTTCAAGCACACGAATTAAACTGGTGGTACCGTTTTTTAAACTTAGCTCAACGGCTTGCTCGTCTTTTAATGGATCAACCCATTGCCAACGGCGGCCCTTAAATTCATAACCATTAAGTACCCGATTTAAATCGGTTAAATCCAATCCCGGTATGGCATCCATTAACAAAGCGTTGCGTAACCACGCTTCAAAAATAGGGTTCATCACCTGCCCAATAAACCACGTTTGCAAACGCTTCCAGTGTTCACGATCTTCTAAAACCGATGCCCGTAAACTCGAAAAATTAACGCTTTCGTAATCGTTGGCTAAATGGTTGTAACCCACCTCTAAACCGCTAGAAACACCGCGTAAGCCGGTTTTTTGAAATTCACCAAAGTTACCATCGGGCATGGCAAAGCTTGTGGTTGACATCTTAAATCCTTGGGGCACCATACTAATCCCACCAGGCACTAACTCTTGAATGATTTCCCCTTCACCATTAAATTCTTCATCGGGCGGTGGTTGCTCAGGATCACGTTCGTAAACCGTTTGATTGGCCGCAGCAATTGACGTAGCCAACAAAATGCTTTCACGCATGGATTTAATTTCAGACGTATCAATTAACGCCGCATGTGCCCAAGGTACGCCACGCGATTGGCCGGTGCGCCAAATAGGGAAGGGCAGTAGCATCTCATTGGCGGGAATACGCACATAACGCCGACCACTATAATTAATGGTGTATTCGCCGGGATGCGCGGTTAATAAATGATACGCAATATGTTGCCCGTAATTATTTTGCTCAACACCCATTTTAATCACGGTATCGTTTGAGACGCGCTTTTGCAGTTGAATATCTAAAATATCATTTTCAAATAATTGAAAGGCGTAACCAAACCGATTATTTGCGCCGGGAAGGTGCCGAATTAATATGTCGCCATCTTGCGCAACTGTTTTTGCAATAAGCTGTTGGGCGCTGACTAAATTCATACGGCCAGATATTTCACACACACCCAGTTTAGAGAACGCTTTCCAAGCTTGTTCAACTGCTTTATTGGCCGCTGTGTCTAATTGACCCACATCGTTTTTAATTTTGCAGCGTAAAGTAAAACCGTTTTCGCCAACCACATGGCTTTGCACCATGCCGTAATAACGTTTCACGAAACCGTTATCTTCACCGGCTTGGCGAGACAACATAATTAAACGGTACAAATCGCGCCTTAAGGTTTCATCAACACTTAAACCGGCACTGCGTACGTCTTTATTTAAGCGTTCATGTCTGGCAACGGCAAAGCGTTCGTGCATGGCCTTTTGTTGGGAGGGCGTGCGTTTAATAATTTTCGCCATTATATAAATCTCACGCGTCGGTTAGGGTTTTTCAGTCCTTTCTTAATGTGTATGTAATGAACTTCCCAACGATATTTACTTCTCAGTCGATCCAACTCTGCAAACGGAATACGTTGTAATTGCCGACCATCAATAGAATAATTTTCGTAATCGGTTAACGCTCGTCCTTCAATGCGTTTTTCTATCGCTGCTAAAACACGTTCTTCATGGCTTAAAACTTCTGCACCTTCTTCGTCTAATGGTGATCGTCTCAACCAAAAATAACCCGAATCAATAATAGTTGGATTACCGTTTACAGACTCATACAAAAACCAACGATGTTGCGCTTCACTTAAACCATCAAGTTGTTCAACCGATAAATTCAATTGCGCAACCGTGCCATTAAGTGTGATATCAAAGGTTTTTGAAACAGGCCCGTTAAAACGAACGTTGTACGATGCCGTTGGTTTAACGTCGATTATTAATTCTGCCGAAAACGGCGAACCTTTATAAATTTCTCTGGGTAGCATGGGGTATTTAGCCTCTTAGGCTACTGATAAAACCACCGCCTTTACGACGGAATTTCGATTTTCGTGAAGGCGATTTAAGTATGGGTTTATGGCTCTCTTCAACAACTTCTGTTTCTTGATTAGGTGCAGAAAATAAATCCACTTGCGACAAGCGTTGTTCTATATCGTCCCACGCTTTGGGTGTATTGCGATGTAAATTAAGCGCATAGGTTGCATGCAGTGCATACACTTCGCAGTCTAGTGCTTCGTTACGTCTGCCACTTCTGGGTTGCCAAACTAATTTGCCTTTACCACTGCCTTTTTTGGGCGCTTTCACTTCAGCAGTAACTTGCTCCCAATAGTCTTGCCGAGTTTTAGTGGTGCTGTGCATAAAGGCGCTGGTACCAGCCAATCGCTTATGAATTAAATCTTTTGCGCGCTGCGTTCCTACCGAAAAGACTTGCACACCAAATTGATCTGCCTTGGTAGGCTTACGCGGATTATTGTGGTCTATTTTTGTAGGATGCTTAAAAATAGGCGCTTCACCGGTATCGTTACTGCTACCTTTGATGGCCATAATTGCAACACGACGATGAATAACGCTGCGTGTGCGAACCCAATGGTAAACCTCTTCGTTCGTGTTGCCGTCAGAGGCATCAATCGAAACCGCTTTTATATACAGCTCACCCAGTGATTCGTGCTTTATGGGTGAGAATAACAGCGTATCTAACTCATCCCAAACCGCGTCTTTTTTATCGATAACCTTGCCGAATAATTCATCCCAATAAATTAACCAGCTTTCTTCGTTGCGACCGTACGCGCGAATAACAACCGCCAACCGATTATGTTGAACATCGATGCCGGCAACTAATACCAACCCGCCATTGGGTACAATTAATTCGGGATAACCATCGGCAAGTTCTGCAAGCGCTTCAGGGCTTAAAGAATCTTTGCTGTTAAATTCGTAAGTCTTCGCCAGTTTAGAATTACGAAAAACAATGCGGCCACTTTCATCACCGGTTTCGGCGAGTTTTTCAGCTTCTAAAAAATCCTTAACCACATCGGCAAGTGAGGTGCCGGGTAAACATACATACAACTCACTTAAGTCTTTAAAGGTTTCTATTTTTCCATCGGTTTCGGCGGTGGCAACCCAACCCGCAAACGGATCACCCGATTGCTGAGCGTCGTAACAGGTTTGATAAACATTGCGCTGACGTTGCCAATCGTCCCAAATACTGCCGCAATGAGGGCAACTGTAAACGGCGGTTTCTGGTTTGTGTCTGCCGTAAATTGCGTGTAACGGAAAACCACTGTCTTCGGGTTCTTCATGCCACGTGACATTTTCCCAATCTAATACATGGCTATCACCACAATCGTGGCAAACAATTGGCAACACTCGTTGTGTACCTAATTTAAGATGATGCTCAACAATTGAAATACCAGAGACAGACGGTGTACCACCAATAATAAATTTCTTATTAGGCCAACGTTTATTACGTTCTCTCGCTAAGCGAATGGAGTCACCTTGGTCACCAACGTCCTTGTTAGTGTCGTCGGGCTCTTCTACCACCACAATAGGCGCCGGTGTTGATTTCACGTTACCCGGAGAATTAGAACCAAAACCGCGAATAAAACCACCTGGGTATTTCTTATCCGTGATTTTATTATCGGCTTTACGCTTACCGCTAAAATCAATCAAATTAGCGATAGGCTTACACACTTCGCCCGATGTATGAAACTTTTCTTTAAAGAATTTTTCGGCGGCTGCATCTTTTGAAAACAGCATTAACATGCGCGATGGTTTAGTGTGAATTAGCGAGAACAACCAGCCTAATAAAAGCAACGTCCAACCGATTTGCGCCGCCTTTTGCAACACCACCATTTCAACTTTATCGTTGTCCAGTGCGTGCATTATTCCCCAAAAGTAAGGCACACGATCGCCATCGTATAAACCTGCTGTCGATGATTCTTCTTTCGATAAAACAAAGTGCTCTTCAAGCCATTCTCGAACCGTGTATCGTTTAGGCGGTAACCACTTTAGACGACTCTTCTCGATCACCCGCAATAGATTCGAAGTTAGTATCGGATATAACTCGGGTGGCACGGTCGATGATTTTATCGATATCTTTTCTCTCAACATTAATTAAGTGTTTACTTTCGAGTTGTTCAATAATCTGGTTAATTGCACTAAAGAACTCGGTTCGCACAGACATAATCCAAGTGTCTAGCAAAAGTTCAACGTCATCGGTTAAAACAATTAGCTGGTCTTCTCTTAACAATTGTCGAATTTTAATTTGCGTATTAATCTCGGCATCTTCTGCCTTCGCTAAATCCAAGCGCTCTTTGGTATCGGTAACTTCGCGACCAGCGGCCTTCTCGCGTAGGTCACGAATGTACGCAATACGAATATCATCCAAAGAATGTACACGGTGATCCAAACCCAAGCGGCTTAACACCGTTCGCAATTGCCTTTCTGATAAATCCAAATAATCAGCAATCTCAGTCTGCTTCATCACACCGGAACCGGAACCCCCCTAGAGAATGCATTCAGCTGTAAAAATTCCGCGGACTTGCGCCCCCGTAGTAAAAGGCCCACGGGAAGAACCTAAGAAAAAGTCCCGGTCACTCATCGCGTTGCCGGTCACGCCGGTGCTTACTCAACTTAATTCGAATATCCACAACGGTAATGGCCACTGCACACAGCACGCTAATAAATTGCGAAAGGCTACCGAAATGCTCATCAATAAAACCCACAATAAAACCTGCAACACACGCAGCCTTTGCAATCCACGAGACCATTAAGCTGGTCATGGTTGCATCGGCTTGTGGTCGTGGGTCTAGCCATACACTGGCTAACGTAATAGCGATTAACGCAATAGATTTAGTCATCACTAGGTTGTATACCGATATTCATCACGCTCAACCGCACGCGCATGGCGTTCAGCACGTTCGGGCGTATCTTTTCTAAACCACTTGCTATCGCGCATTTCTTTGGCGGCTTCTGCATAATCGCCACACTCAAACGCAGCCAAGGTATTTGCAAAACCAAACAAACCATCGATACCCATTTGGTAAGCCATGCTAATTAATACCGCCATGCGCGTATCGCTTAATTCGTGGCAGTAGGGCAGCAACTCATACAAACGCGTTTGAATTTTCTCGACGTCTTCACGCAACCAAAACTCAGCCAACGCTCTAGAAACCGTAAATTGATAATTCGATAAAGGCGCCCATTTAGGGCCAAGACGCTTACCAATACCAATGGTTGGATAACCTTCAGAACAATAATAAACACGCTCACGATAACCTTCTTCTTGTCGCAAGATATCGATCGCTAAATTAACCGCACTCATAACCACCTCAATGATTGGGCAAAAAAAAGCCCGCGCTAGGCGGGCAAAGACCAAGGCACCAACAATGATTCGTTACGCGTCTGCGTTTTTATTTTTACCCACGTTACCCGCCAAAATATTGGCAACGCGCAATAATAAATTAAGCACTTTGTTATCGGCCTTAGTAGGCGTAATGGCCGTAACCACCGTGAACGAACTCACCACCACCGCAAAAGATTGCGCCAACACAGGCATACCATCTAAAAATACATCAACCGAATTTACCGCGTCTTCCAAACCACCGGCAAAAACACTCATAGAACAAACACACAAAGCCAACATCAAAAAAACGCGCATAAAACCCCCAAATTTTAGGCATAAAAAAACCCGCCTAAAAAGACGGGTTTGCATGAGTAGAACCGCTTGAACACATTTATCAGCAGCTTAGAAAAAAAGATACGTAAGTGGGTCAAAATAATCAAGCATATTTTTTAGTAAAATTTAATTCACTCAGTGAACGACTGATTTTTAACGAAATTTTTTTATCGTCTTCCGATACTTCAAGCTCAATACGCTCACACAAATTAATAAACGCAGGAAAAACATTACGATCAAAGGATCGCCGATCACAACCAGCAAAACTTGCCAACTCACGCTTCGATAAAGCCGTGTTACCCTCAATTCGCGCACGCAAAAACAAAGGCACAAACGTTAAAATACAAAACAAATCATTTTCGTACTTAGGCTTTAACGCCGCCTCGTTAACAACATAACCCCTTGCACACCCAACCAACACCGCCTGCTCAGCCAACAAATTCAAATTACGCGCAAACATAAATCGATAATAAGCCCGCGTAAGCGCACCACAGCGGTTTTCAACAAAACCCACAATACCGGCCGCCACCGCCCGAGCCTCTTCGGCATTCAACGGCTTACGGCCACCTGGCGATAAAAAATCACTACGCCCCTTAACCGACTCGCTGCACAACGCATAACAACTGCGCACCGTTGCCGAAATATCGTTAGGATTAATGACCAACATAATCGCCTCCATCGGCCCAACTGCGATCGCTTAAACTCTCTGCCAAACTCACATCACGGGTTGATCGACCGGCCCAACTGCGATCCTGCAATCGATCACTCAACGGAATATCTCGCGTTAACAAACCTTGCGACTGCTGGCGAATTAACACCAAATCACGCTTAAACCGTTGCATAAACACCGCACCCCAACTCCGTCGCTTCTCGCCACGCTCCAGCCAATAAACAACAAACCGGTTACGCACCTCAGCAATCTCCGCATCCGTCACACCGGGGTTAGCCTGTCGGACCATCGCAACCAAATCGCTACTCGGTTGCCAATCTCGCGGAATCGTCGAAAAGTTTTGCGGCGATGCTCGCGCGTTTTCTTCAGAAGAATTGATATTGGTATATTGATTACTGGTATATTGATATGTCGGAAAATTTTCCGAGGTTAGCTCGGATTTTTTTCCGAGTTTATTCGGATTTTTTTCCGAATCGTGAGCAAAAAAAGGTTCAACACTCGGATTTTTTTCCGAACTCGGAAAATTTTCCGAGTCATCCACACAACCGTCTTGCTCGCTTTTTACACCCGGATTTTTTTCCGGCTTAGAGCAGGGCACACCAACACCCGGTGGATTAGAATCAGGCGGCACAGAATCATCCGTACGATTCCACAACGAACCCTTCTTCGTAATACGAATCGCCAAATCACCCTCAACACGCTCCACCTCAATCAACCCAAACTTCTTCTCAAGTTCACGCAAATATCGGTAAACCGTATCCGGCTTATCCGTCAAAGTAGGCAGCTCAGTCATTACCTTCTTCTTAGTAATACGCCACAAACAGCGACCACCAACACCCTCAACCGTAGACGCCCAAGACGGCACCTGCGACAAAAACGAAAACAAACACGCCTGCTGAAGATTCAAACCCCACTCCAACATACGCACCTGATTAATTACGATAGTAAATTGCACAACATTACCCTACCGGTAAAAAATGGCATCAAAATCAACAAAAAATTCAAGTCTGACAGATTTACATTTGGCGACTAATTACAACTGAGCAAAAATCGCGAAAAAATCAACTCACAACCAAAGAGAACTCACCATGGAAATCATATTCGGCCAAAAACCACACAATGGAAAAATCGACGTTACGATTAGTCTTTATGAAGAGAATGATCAATTTGGCCAGAGCGCGAAGGTGACACTAAAGATTGACGACTCTGACTCTCGCAAACAAATTCAGTCCGATAGCCGCGTTGCATTAAAAGGCTTTCTAGAGCGCGCGCTATCGGCCCTCCACGATGAAGGTCATCCACAATAATTTCAGTAACGTTATTCTTTAAAATATCGTCATTGCTCATAAGGTTTTACTTCCAAGGCTAAGAATAAATAAACAACGGTGCTATCGGGTTGAGAAAGGCACCCAACGTAAACAAACCATTAAGAAACTTACAAAAAACTATGCTCGAACTTTTCAACACCTTTGAAACTAAAGACTGGATTTCTCTTGGCGCGGCCGTAATTTCTGTTTTTTCTATAGGCGTTAATATCTATTTAAATCGCACTCAATATAGAAAAAATATCAATATTGAAAACCAAAAGCACATTCGCGATAAATTTTATGAATTTTACAAATTAATTTTTAGTGGAGATACCTTTGGTAAAGAAGTGCATTTTTATTGGAAAGATAGCAGTCCACCTGAAACCATCATGACTCCAAACTTTAAAGAAGCAAAATTGTTAGCCGCAATTTATTTAAGAGACTTCGAGCCACTTATAGAAAATATTGTTAGCAAAGGAACTGCACTTCAAGAAAAAGTAAAATTAATAAACAAAGACTACTTTAAGCGTAGAGGAGAAATAGCTGATAAAGCAGATCCTAATAATCCTTCAACATATAATTATCGAGAAGAAGACTACATAGATTTGTTTAATAAACACCAACCAAGAATTATTGAAGAAGTTAAACAATACAACGAAGAGTTAAACAAATTTTACTCAATCATAAATAATTCAATCGGTAAATATAACAAAGTATCAACCAAACTCTAACTCAACCAACTCTACACTTACGTTCTTTCAAAATACGCACATAAAGCTCGCGCATCTCTTCACTAATAGCCGTGCCGTTTCGCATTCGTCCGGCACTTTCGAGAGCCAACAAAAGCACTTCTAAATCACGCACACTTAAATCATTCATTATTAACTCCGCACTTTGGCGCCAAATTCCTTATTTAAGACCCGCTCGCCCAAAACTCACCAAACTGGCCAAAATTCAACTTGTTACCATGACAGTAGGCACTTACTTAAAACTGCGTAAAAATCGGGATTTGTCTGATTTTTAACGAGTACAACAATAATGACTATGGACGACTTCGCGCCAAAGCTTCAACCCATAGAAGTAATACTTCAAATGCCCGAGCAAACTTTGTCGTTGGCAAACTTTGGCCCTTATGCAATCGCGATCACTTCGCTTATTGCAGCTATTGCCGCTATTATTGCTATTTGCAATACCAACAAACAAAACAATAAAAATCGATTGCACGATAAAGAATTAAAACACCACGAATTTATCCTGGATAAATTTGAAGAAATTCATAAGTTAGTTCTTGATACTCGAATTTGGATCAAAGATTTTTATAACTTTCAAAATGGAAAAAACGCAATATTTATTGTCATGCCTTTTCCAGAGTCACTTGCAAAAGCAAGGCTTATTGCAAACCTTTATTTTCCCGCGCTGGAAGACGAATTAGCCGAGTTGGGAAAAATCTGTGATCTAATTAAAAAGATTTATTTTCTAACACTTGCAATCATCGAGAAAGTAAATATAGAAGATCAAAGTAATGATACCTATTGGCATCTCATAGAAATTTATGGAACCATCTATAACGCACCTTCTCATATTTTGTTTGCGTCATTAGCTTCTCAAGAGTTGAGATTGTTGTACGACAAAAAACTTACAAGCATAGAGCGTTCAATTATTGATAAAGTCGACTCCAAAATTACAAGTACACGTATAGTCCCTACCAAGGAAACTGAACTTCATAAAAAAATTAATAATCTGCACGCGTTGGTTAGCAGGAAATCTAACGATATTTTATTGGTGATTCAGCATGAGGCCAAACAATATTCATCTAACTTTACAACCACAATGGAAAAGGAAGCATTAAAAGACAAAGCTTGGCGGAAAGCCATAATCTCTTTTTTTAAAAGAAAGCGTAAAAAACCATAAAGTCACGCAAACAAACAATAAATGGCACACCCAAAAAGCACGAAAGCTAATATGAATATTGGTATTGGAACCAAAGCATTAAATACATCTGCTGCACCGTCATAGAGTCTATTTTCATCTGCATCTGCGCAAATCATCGCAAGTACAAATGCTAAAAATAAAAACGTTAATCCAAAAATAAAAAACAGTAATGCAGAAGCTAACATCGGATAACCCCTTTAGTTGGCGAGGTGGGCATAAAAACACCTTTTTTAGGTTAAAAATTAAACACAGTGATTAACTGATTTAACAATTGCAACCAGACGAGAAATCTTACGGCTCTAGAAATCGAAACGGTATGCTACGAGAGCACGGGTGGAGATACTTTTAAGTAATTCTTCCAACTCATCTGATAAAGGTTGCAAAGTGTTCTGGATTAACTTGCATATTTATTCCTTAGGTTCGAGATTAAAATTAAAAGGCCTTCAATCAAAATAACCAACTTCACTCAGTGAATTTTTAAATTTATCCAACCGCTTAGAATAGTCTAGGCGGCTTGGGTTTTTTCGATTTTTACGTATAGGTCTGGACGCAGTTTTTCACGCGGTATTCCGGTTGCAATTTCAATAGGAATTACGTATTCCGCTGGTGGAATCGAACTCTTGTAATTATTCAACCATTTCCAAATAACATTTTGTCGAACTTTTCGTGGTTTTAGTTCTTCAGGAGAAAGACTTTGTTCAACTAAGTAATCAATAGCAATGTTAATTTTTTTAGCAAGTTGTGTTTGACCCCCAGCTAGTTCTAGGGCATCACCAAGCGCACACTTAGTCATTAATCACCTTAGTCTGATTATGGATTCATCTGATGTAACCAGAATACTATTATCGTATTCTTTTTGTCAATTACTAAGGTAGTTATCAGTTTTACTGTAAAAGTAGTAACTTCCGCTTCATGGAATATAGTGATCGACTTAAATATGCGCGCAAACTTCGAGGACTGACTCAATATGAGCTGTCTGAAAAGTCAGGCATTTCTCAACAGGCCATATCCCACATTGAACGTGGTCGAAATGGCGTTTCAGTTTCAACCTTTCATTTAGCTAGAGCGTTATCAGTTGACCCTGAATGGTTAGCAACCGGAAAAGGTGAACCAGAGACAAAGCGCGAATATGGAAATGAGAAAGTTCCAGTTATCCGAGGGGCGGATGTTATAGGCTTTATTAATGGGGATAATGTTAAGCCAGTTTCTTACCTAAGCCATTATCATTTGGAAGGCGAATCATTGTTCGCCATAAATACAACCGGAATTATTAACTTTAAGAATCCGCTCGGTCAGACGGCCAATGAAACTCTTGTAGTAAATTACTCTCCCAAAGCTATTGCCGAACAGATCGAAAACTTAGAATTTCTAGAGCCACTGCGTCGCATTGCCGTTGTGGATGTCCAAGATGCTGGCGTAGTTCCACGTGTGCTTACTCGAACTGGAAAGTTGATTATTTTAGAAGACCCTGCTGGTCTTACTCCCTCCAAAACATTTTCAGTGAACTCAGATAAAATTCTGGGGATGGTCACTGAAATTGTCACCAAAATTGGCTCTCCAGCTTCCTAAAGTTTGTCCTGTTTAGACTTTTTTAGAATAGATAATAATCTTTCAATATCAAATAGCTATTTTTGAATAATTATTACTGTCGTTCTTGTCATCATATTTCCTTTCAAAGAGCCTCATTTCTCATTGAGTGTCGGAAACCGCATCAAACTCGGAAAATTTTCCGAAAAATCTATTAATACCAAGGGTTTATCCGAGCGAGCAGTTACTTGTCATCAAAAATTCCAGCTTTATAATAAGCCGAAATATTAGGAATAAAGTTACTTTCAACTGTACAAAATACGCGGAATTTAAATGGGAGAGCGCAACACTGAAGAGTTAAATCTGTTTGAAATTTGAGCTGATTGAAGCGGGAACTTCAATCAGCTCTACAACCAAAAAAATCATGGAAAACAGAGCATTACATGATTTTCTCAGAGGTAGTATCTACCCGATACACGTGAATTCTATGTTAAGAACTACTCTTAATCAATTGCTTTCTCGTTGCGCTGAGTTAACACGCTGCTCATTTCTTAGACGGAAGTGCTCATGCAGTACGAACTATTTAAGAAGGAAAAAGAAGAAAAGACCGTTGAGGTACGCGCGCATGTTCGTAGTGTCAACGGAAAACCGGTGGATGTAGTCAACTATATCCGCCGCCCACCATCACGTTAACTCTCAGGGGGCTATCTGCCCCCAATTCCCTGCAAACTTACCAAATTATTTTACTTAAATTTCTGTACATTACAACCATAAATACTATTTTAATATTATTAAATGTTTGACAAAATAATATTAAAGTAGTTTTATTGTAACTCCAGATTGGATAGCGGGACTTAAACTGCCCTTCGCCAATTAGCAAAAGCAGAAATGCATACCCAAAAATAACGCCATTTTAAGCGGCGGGTACTCGTTCGCCCTAAAAAAAGGACACCACCATGCAGGTTTTACTCAATACACTAAAAAACAAAAAAGTAATACCCAATACCCAAGCGGCAAACACGCCGCGCCATAAAAATAAAACAGCGTTTTATGACGAGTTTAATAAACTACTTAATAAAACCGCGTGCCACTACAGCGCAACGTTATTGGTTACTAAAGCACATATTATGCTGGGCGTACGATTTAATCTGCGTAAACGTATTGCTCAAAAAAACACAACCGTAAAAGACCTCGCCAATGCGTGCTCAATATCGGCAACCATAATGGAACGCAAAATTTACGGCACCAATCAAATCTACGTTGATGAACTGTACTACATCTGCAACCGGTTAGACGTATCGGTAAATACCATTACCGAATCTGAATTTACCAAACACTAAAAATAAGTAGGGCGCACCATGAACGCACCACACAACAATGATGATAAAAAAACACCACCCATGACAGTGGCCGAGTATCAAGAACAAGCGCGGCAAATGTCTAGCAACTTAAAAATGGCTGAATCGCAAATGCGCGAAGCACTGGGTGAATTGTTTGAACCAGTCATGCAAGACGTTATTAACGACGCCAAAAAACAAACGCCCGAAGACGGCGATGTTGCGGCAACGTTATTAATACTGTCGGGTAAATACCAAGAAAGCGACATTAATTTATACATGACATTGGCGGCGCTGTCGGTTTATATCGATCAACAATATAAAGCCACTAAATTGCATTAAGGAATAGCTATGTCATTACGAAATCCTAAAATCAAATTAACCATTATTAGACGTAAAGATGCAGCTGCGCGACTAGGGGCAAAAAGCACTTGGTTTCATGAGCGAGTAAAAGCAGGGTTAATACCGCCACCCATAAATTTAGGTCTACGTGCCAAAGGGTTTGTTGAGCACGAATTAGATCAAGTCTTGGCATTTATGGTTGCTGGTAAAAGTAATGCTGAAATCAAAATACTGGTTGATCACCAAGTTAAACAACGCCAAAAATTGCTAGAGGGTACTGGCTATGAACTCATTACCCCAACAGACGATTAACGGTTGGAAGCTGGGCAACTTTACTTCTCAAAACTTACCACCCAAACAGGCGCAAACTCTACTATTAGTTGCCAACGACCAAGAGCCACAAGATATTGCCAAAGACCGAAATTGTTCACCACGCGCTGTGTATAACCATTTAGATGCACTGCACGAAAAAACCCATACGCGAACCAAAATGGGCTTAATCGCTAAATGTTTTGAGTTGGGTTATTTAAAAATAATTTGCCTGTTGTTATGCGTGGCCACCACCGGCGCCACCGTTATTGTTGATGATCAAACCGTTTTATTACGCTCGGCACGCAGTGCACGTATTACCCGCACCGCCAGCCGCAAACGCGAGGATTACGCATGAAACCCCTAGAAGAACGTGCAGAACTGTCAGAACACTTTCGTTTTGCTTACAAAGAAGCCACGCATTCGCCGATTGGCTTAAAAGAAATCGAACGTCGCGAAATTGCCAATCAAATACAGCAATTTATTAATAACGGCGGCACCATTAAAACCGCGCGCACCGCACCGTTTAAACACAAAAAAACATCGTACACAAAAGCCATGCAAGCCGCACACGAAAAACGCGCGGCCAAATCAAAAGCCGTGGCCAAAAAACTGGAGGCAAACACATGATTTTAATCGGCATAGCAGGGCGCGCACGTTCTGGAAAAACCACCACCGCCGAACATATTGCAGCGTGTTTAAGTTTAGATTTATACCACATTGCATATCCGGTAAAACAAGCGTGTGCAGCGGCTTTGAGTATTACACCTTTGCAATTTGATGCCTTAAATCGCAATAAAAAATTGCCCGAACTCAACCTAACACCGCGCGAATTTATGCAATACATGGGCGATTTATTAATTACCGCAAACTCGCACTTTTTAATTAATCGCACCAAATACACCATCGAAACCGACTATGGTGACCATTGGCAAAACACCGCAGGCTACGTAATTGGCGATGTTCGCACCGTAAACGAAGCCGACTACATTTACCAAAATGGCGGCTTTTTAATACACGTACAACGCGACGAAACAGCCCAAACACCCGCGCACCGTACCGAAAACGATTTAACCATTCGTGAATGCGATTATTTAATTACCAATAATGGCGACACCCGAGAGCTACAGAAAAAACTCGACATCTTGGTAGACGTCTTAAAACATCGGTTAAAAGTAACGGCTTAATTATGTACCTACTTCCCGCAGGTTGGCACGACGCAGAAAGCGCCGCAGAACTACTTGCGCGCAAAGTGTCAGAACCTTTCGATAAAAAAGCGATTCATAAAAATCGCATTTTAGCGGCCTTGCGGGATTTTGGCTGGATACACACCGACTTTAAAAACGGTAAAAAAGGCGAACATAACTTACCAAAGCGCGAACTTGCGCAAGCCGGTTTATTAGCAAAACAAAACCGCTCTTACACCTTGCGCGGCGAAGTAAAAATACAAAAAGAATTTTACGTAGTACTTATCTCGGCAAAAGCATTGCCAATTTTAGAATATTACTTTAGCACCGGCGCAATACCGGAATTAAAATTTAATATACCAAAACCCCCTAAATCAACCGTCAGCGAACTGCCACGGCCACAAGTAAAAGCCAAAGTGAATAGCCAGTCACGCCTTGCGGTTTTAAACGAACTGAATAATCTATAGAGGTTAAAATGACCAGCATCTTAGCGGTAACCCACGAAATTTACGTTTTTAGCGAAAACCTTCCACCGTTTTAATGATTAGGAACGAACATGGTTAGCGAATCTGATATTCAAAATTATGCAGCGGCCATGGGCATAGAACCATGGATGGAATACAAGGTAAATCAAGCGGCTAAACTGTGTAAGGTGGGCGAGGGGCAGTTACGTTCTGCCCGAGCAAATCAAGAGATTGCTTATATTGCTATGGGGAGCCGCTATTCATTTTTAGGAATTGATTTAATTAAATGGAAACTCAACAAACGTATCGAGTCGGAGATTATTACCTCACCAAAAACCGAGCGGGAAACTGGTGCCGTAGTTGGTATGACGAAAAGACCCAGCAAAGAAAGTCAGTTAGCCTCCGCACGCGTGATTTTATCGAAGCAAAACAACTGATAGACCAATGGTTTATTTTAAATGCGCAACCGGTATTAGATAACAATTTAACCTTAGCGCAATGCATAGCCTTATATTACGAAAATCACGCCAAACACTTAACCCGCCACGACGCCGAGCGCCGCAACCTTATGTTGTGGCTCGACTTTTTTGAAGTTTCTATGGTGCGCGAAATAAAAGCACCACGGCAACGCGAATTTATTCAATTTTTACATTCAAAAAAATACGCCAAAAGCACCATAGAAGGTATTTTTAAAACCGGTTGCGCGGCTATTCGTTATGCGTGTTCTGAAGATATGATCAGCTCTGCGCCGAACTTTATCGACCTTGGAAAAGAAATGCGTAAATTCAAGGCGTTAAAAAAACCTAAGTCGCGGCCACTTGAGTTGCTGGAAATCGCGCAATTATTGGAGCAAGCCGGAACCGACAGGCTGGTAAGATACATTATGATTTTGCTGGGTACCGGCGCAAGACCGGCCGCCGCACTAGAGTTGGAAGGTTCGCAAATTGACTTACACGCCGGGACCATTCAATTACTCAAAGAGGGTAATGAGCAATCGAATAAATATCGTGCAACGGTACGCCTACCCACTTTTATAAGAGCGATATATCACACCGAAAATATATGTTCGCGCGGGTATATTCAACTTAATCCCAACAAACCGGTAGATAGCATCAAGTCGTCTTGGAATACAGCGCGCAAAAACGCCAAGCTCGACGACTTGGTTAATCCCGGCTCCTTTCGAAAAACCGTTGCAAAATGGTTGCGTACTTGCGGCGTAGAACCTTGGCACGTATCGGCGCAACTTGGCCATCGGCGACAGGGTAGTGAAATTACCGAAATTTACGCACCAAATGACCCAGCGTATTTAGCGACAGCACTTGAAGCAATAGAAGGTTATTTCGCGATTTTGTACAAAATATCGCCTAGGTTACAGAGGCTTGAACAGTTGAGAACGTATGAGGCTCGTTGCGATCTCGTTGCGAAATACGAAAATAATATTCGCTGAGTCCGTAAGTCATTGATTTTATTGGTGGAGCCTAGCGGGATCGAACCGCTGACCTCAACACTGCCAGTGTTGCGCTCTCCCAGCTGAGCTAAGGCCCCAAAAGAGGAATTCAAGAGTCGTATCTCGAACAGGCGCGCATTCTATCATTCGGTGCTCAGCTGTCAATGGTATTGGTGAAAGTTTTCGAGATATTAGAAGATTCAATACAGCTACGGCGGTATATCGTCGATGTTTGCCGAAAATCAGAGCAAATAATGCCCATGTTGGATGATTTCTAATTGATCCATCCTCAGGATGAGGTGTGCTGTAAAGTATTCGATGAGACATTTAAAAACAGCTTTGAATATATTGATCGAAAATACAAAATCATCGTAATAATTAATGTAAACGGTATTACGAACACTGAGAGCAGTTCATAAAGTAAGTGTTTGTACCAGTTTGAATAAAAATGCCTCAAATATTTATCAAAGTTTACATGTATCATTTCAAATTTTTTAAGCAGTGATTTGGCTTGTTTCTCTCTAAAATTCGTATGCTTCTCCTCTAAACTGGTTTTCGACTTTTTATTATCAACAGAATCTTCCGATGTTTTCTCTTGAAAATTATTTTGAGTGATGGCCGTAATTTGCTTATGCAGGTTATTTAAGTTGTTTAAATGCTTATCAGTGTAAGTGGTTGTAATGGTGTGAGAAAAAAATGCAGCAATGTGTATTGAATAGGGTATTATTAGATGTATGTTAATGAATAATATGGAAAGCCAATAGGTTAATTTTTTAGAAAACGTAAAAAGAAAAGATTTCTTCCTATAGGATAATATAAAAAAAGACAAGAATGACATTAATAAGATGTTGAGAATAAATGTTGTTGAATCATGCGTTATTGCCAAGATAAGTTGTAAGACCGAAACCGCAATTAATAAATACTCTGCGTGATTTCTAGCCTGCGATGTTTGATCTGCGAGTGCAGTTATTTCTTTACCGATAGTAATTTGTGTATCAACTAAAAAGTTTATACCGAATTCGGCACTTTCTAAAGCTTTGTATAGGCCTTCGATTCCAGAGAGAAAGAATATTGTTTTGGTAATTCGCTCTTCTGAAGTAAACAAATAGGCGTTGTTTTCTCTAAATAATGTGTCATTTACTAGAAATTCAGAAATGGCTTCGGAGTCAAGAAAATTAAATGCAGCAATGAAAGCTGTTAAAACGATTATTATGCATATTTTAATCGTGATAAATTTTTTTATGTTAGTGAAATTTTTGGTGAAGTTGATGGTGAGTTTATTGAGTGATTTCATGGTTTGTTATTCTCTAATGTGAGCAAAAAATATTATTTTTTAACATGCTCTTTTCATTAAAAGTGTCGTGATCAACAGAGTTTTGAATACCCTGAAGTTTAAAGCTTTGTGAGTTTTGCCAGAGTAGCCAGTCGTCCACATTCTGTGGCAGGGTGATCTCCTTTGCATAGTCAGATATCCATAAATAATATTCAGTAAAATCCGCGTTAAGATATTCATTCCAAAAATATCGATTTGTATAAATTATCGGTTTGCATTGAGTTTCTTTTTCTATTTTTTCCAGCCAAGCTTTTAGTCGTGTTTGAATTTCTGTTGAACTAACATCACCAGTGATTTCGATATCTACCACTGGTGGAAGCTTATGGTTTGTACCGGTTTTTTCTAAATAGAAGTTGGCTTGGTGAATAGGGTCAATGTCGGGTTCGAAAAAATGATAACTGCCAAACGGTATGTTCAATTGTTCAAGTTCAGATTTGTGCTGCTGATAAGTAGGGTCTATAAAATTATTTCCCTGGGTAGATTTTAAAAATACAAAATCTATTTTTTGTTCTATAACTTCGGTCCAATTAATTTCTCCTTGAAAATGAGAAACATCAATCCCGTTATTTAAAGCAGGTTCTTTTTGTATGGGTGCGGATTTATTTTTATAGTTAATTAAGTTTGAGCTGGTTGTGTTGTCGTTGAAATACAATGTGTGCAAGTTGGGTCTTAAGATCGATATTATGCCAACAAAAATCACCATTGTTAAAATTTTCGTCTCGTTTTGAGATTTTGGCTTTTCGCTATTATTCGAATTATTCATTTTATTTAACTAATTACATGTTGAAATGAGCTGTAATTTTTATCGTCTTATTTTGGTGGTAATGTTTGGTCATTCTTTATTTAGGGTTTCTATTATGAAAATAATAAATAAGTCAGCTGAAAGTTCTCAGTTGTATGAAGTAGAGCGTTTTGTAAATAAAGTCGATGTGTTTTTTAGTTGTGTGCATGACCTATTTTTTGAGTTTAATAACTATTTTAAAGGTATAAAAATAGCATTTTTAAATCTTAAGCTTCTTCAGGGTAAGGAATTATGTTTAACCGAGACAGACTTAAACGAGGCCCTAACCATTGAGAATGCTAACTTGAAAAATATAGGTGTTACTTGTCAGAAGCGGGAGGGTAAAATCATTTTCTCGTCAGTGCCAAGTAAATTATTGTGTCAAGTAGATGCAAAACAGTTACAAATTCACACAGGTTCTCTTGAGTTGGCTGGTAACATTTTTGGTGAAGTAGAGGTAATGCTTATCAAAAATGATGCTTATCATGATTTGAGTTTGCCCATTTTTTTTCGAATTGCAACTGATAAATTTGCAAAATTGTCTATTACAGCTGGAATGAAAAATGCCCTAAATTTTTCTTGGTACGGACAAAGTCTGTCGATAAATGAGGTACTGGTACAATGTGAGCAGGCCTCGCTATTACATTCTCCAACAGCCATTGTTGGAGCTTCTGGTAGTGGTAAGGTATTGGCTGCTTATAGTGTTCACTGTTTTAAAGTAGGTGTTTACTCACCTTTTATCATTCTGGATTGCTCTAAGGTTGATCTTGGTATATTTCGAGAAACTCTTACTAGGTCTATTAGTTTAGCAGTGGGTGGGAGTCTATATCTAAAAAAATTATCAGATTTAACTAAAGAGTCATTGAACTACTTAATCGATGTTGTAAGAGAAATGTTTCGGGCAGAATCGGCTCGGCATGAAAACGTAAACATTATTCTGAGTATAAATTCACTGTTTTCATGTTTGGATGAGGAGATGAGATCTCTAATTAATCATCTTATGTTCTACTGCTATCAAGTAAATATGCCAAGTTTGAATGAGCGGTGGCTGGATGTTCCTTATGTTATTAAAGCGTACAAAGAAAATAACCGTATAAATTCTGATTTTGCAATTGCCAATGAAGCTTGGCCGGTTTTATCGGACTACTCGTGGGATGGAAACTTTTCTCAATTTGAAGCATTTCTTGTAAAATGTGATTACTTACGTACATCTGGCAGTATTGATTTGGTCTTTTTATCGGAGCATTTTCCACAAATTACCGATTTTATTCGTAGTCTTAATCATAATCATGCTTTAGAAGAGTCTGCTTTGGATGTCTCCGAAGAAATCCCAGTCGTTAATTTAGTCTTACAAAAGCCTAAACAATTTCATCCAGCCTTGTTAAGGGCTTGCGAATATATTTCTAAAAATTACAACCTTTCTTTTAATATGATGGATTTGTCACAAAACTGTTTAGTGAGCTCGTCTCATCTTTCAGCAATTTTAAAAAAAGATTTAGGTTCTTCTTTTAAGCAATTGCTTAATGAGTATCGAATTTATATGGCGAAAAATCTAATTGAGGAAAATCCTAGCTGTCAAATAACTGTTGTCGCTCAAGACTGTGGTTATACGGATCTTAGTCATTTCGAAAAAACTTTTAAAAAACTGGTTGGAATTAGCCCGGGATCTTATAGAAGTTTATTTCGAGAAACGCTTTCGACAGAAAAAGGTAATCAGTTCTATTAAGATATCACCAATAATTTCCTAGAAAAAAACCATTTATCCATAAGTTAGCCCACTAGAATTTTCGCATAATGTTTTATAGTTCATCTTGCTTATCAAATGATACAAGGCTAGGTAATCTATCAATCAACGGGAGAAAAATAGATGGCTTTTCCGACTTCAGTTAACGATCAAATTACAGATTCAGTCACACAGGCAAACGTAAAAGTTCTTGGTGATGCTCCGGCGTTATCTATGGGAAACCTATTTCAAGCCACTGCTCAAGCTCTAGGTAACGCGGCACACAATGCGACAACCGCACAGCAACAAACCGCGGTTGCGGCGCAGGCTGCTACTACCATGGGTGTGGCAACTTTATATTCACTGGACACGGCGTCAGCTGGTAAGGCTACTCAAGAAATTCTTTCGTCCAAAGTAAAAGGGTTGGGCTAGCTCTATATAGGTAATTAATTATGGCTTTTCCTACATCTGTTAATAGCCAAATTACCGATGCAGTTACGCAAGAAAATCTCGTTGTTCTAGGTGATGCTCCGGCTGTTGCAATGGGTAATTTATATCAAGCTACCGCTCAAGCGTTAGCTAATGCTGCTCATAATGCAACGATTGCTCAGCAACAAACGAATATTACTGCACAAGCGGTAACTACCATGGGAGTAGCGCTGTTGTATTCGTTAGATACAGCTTCAACTGCGAAGGCAACACAAGCTATTCTTTCATAATTAATATCATTTGGAGATTTAAATCATGGCATATCCAACTTCTGTAAACAGCCAAATTACAGACTCAGTTTCGCAGGTAAATACTAAGGTTCTCGGAGATGCGCCGGCGATGGCATCCGGTAATTTGATGATGGCCACGAGTCAGGCGTTATCTAACGCCGCTCATAACGCAACAACAAATCAACAGAACGCGACCATTACTGCGCAAGCTGCGATGACGCAAGGTATTTCAACGTTGTATTCCGTCGATACAGCATCTAGCGGTGTTGCTACTCGCGAAATCTTTCAATAATTAATTTGGTGTTTAAATACTCCAATTAATTTCATATCTTTTAAATAAAGGAATAGGTTATGGCTTTTCCAACTTCGGTTAATAGTCAAATTACCGATTCGGTAACACAGGCTAATGTTAAGGTTCTGGGCGACGCTCCCGCAATAGCAATGGGAAATTTGTTTCAGGCAACGGCACAAGCGCTTGCTAATGCAGCTCATAATGCAACTACGGCACAACAGCAAACTAATGTTACAGCACAAGCGGCAACCACTATGGGCGTTGCTACGTTGTATTCCATTGATACTGCGTCTACGGGTAAGGCAACTAGCGCAATATTGGGCGCTTAGTGCATTCGCGCCAGATCTAATTGATTTGGCGCATTTTAAAAGGGCGTGATTATATGCTAATAAATAATTTAATTAACGTATCGTTATCTGCGCCAGCATCTTTGGGTTTAGCATACTTGGCAATGTCGGAATCAATTTCTATTTTAATGGAAAATGCGGTCAGTGCCGAACGTGATTCGCAGATTGTTCAAAATGCTGCGGTAACACAGTGTTGTGCTTTAATGATATCCGCAGGCGCTGCTTTTGCCGCTCATTCAGGATAATACTGTTAACCAAAACCATCAACAAATACTGAGATAAATAATGGACAATTCTAGCTCTGTTAATGATCAAGTTACCGATGCAATTAGTCAATTAAATACACTCTTAATTTCTAGTTCTGCTCCACAATCATTGGCATTGTTAGATGTAGCTGGTGCTGAAAGTATGGGCATGGCGATGCATAATGCTGTTTCTAATCAGCATAATGCGCAAATTTCATCGGGTGCAGCAATTACATCGGTTTGCGCAAAAATGTTACAAATTCCTAGCGAGCCCTTTAAACCTAAAGCACCCGATTCTTCAGAGAATCGAGTTATTCCGCCTTTTTTACCTTTAGATAATGAGCCAACCAAATCAACAACGGGTAATTTGGTTAATAAGGTAGAAACCCTGGTTAAAGACGCAGAAAGTATTAATCCAGATGATTTACACAAGGTAAATAGCTTGATTGCTGAGTTGCAAAATATTTTGAGTATGAATAATTCGAATAATACTACATCTCAAAACTCAGAACAAAAAACAACAAATACTACCGACGATAATGCGAATGCTACGGTTCCAGAAGCCAATGTAGAGGCGCCTACTGAAAAAAAGTAACAAGCGATTGGGTGCGGTCTTTGTTTAGTCGTTTGGATGTCAGCTAAGCAAATACATTTGCAACGCGGTCTTTTTTCAATTTTAGATATTTTGTAAGTAATATTGATTTTGATTGAGTATTCACGATTGCTTGTTTGTCGAATTTATAACTGTTTATAGGTTTTTTTTCTGAATTTTTTGTATTTATTTTGTTGATTGGCGTTTGTTTTGGCTCGAACTTCTTATGAAGTTGTTCAGGGTAATTTTATTAATTTATGATGGAGTTAGTCTTATGGGTAATTTAAATCCACAAATTTTGAGTTCTGTTGAGGCAATGCAACAGGCAACTATGACATCTTCGGTAATAAAACAAAGTGGGGCTGGTAAAGCGTACCAGTCAATATCTCAATCCACGGCAATAGCGGTTCAAGATGCGGCAGATAACTTGCGTAATATCAGTAATATGGGCGCCGTTGCAATGGGTGTTGCGATGTCACAAATGCTAGCAACTGGAGATGTGAAAACCTTTTCGCCAATTATAGAACAAGCCAATACGATGATTGCTAACAGTGCAGCTAATTTTACTGCGATTGGTCAAGGAGCGAGTGCGATATTAAAGGATTTTAGTGTAGGGGATTAATGTTCTTTCTTTAGAGTGATAATAATGACTATTTTGATTGCCGGTAACTCAATTAATTCGTTGCCTTCTTTGAGTTTACATGGTCAAAAACTTACGGAATACGATGGGTCGATTAAGTACTGGTTGACCAATAACATCTCCGGTTCTGAATATTATTCATTTGAATCAGAAAGTCAGATGTTTTCATTGCTGTTTTATAATTTGTTGTCTACGCCATTTGTTTACAAAAAAAAATACGATGTAATATTATCTGTTGATAAGTTTTACGACATTGATGAGGCAGCTTTAATTGCTCTTGAGCGTGAAGCCACTGCAACTAAAAGCGTTTCTTCTGGTTCAGAGCAAGATGGTGCGAGTAGGCCTGAGCTAAAATCAAACAGTTTTGAATTGGATTACAATCTTATCACGCTCACACAACTGGATGAACTTTCTCATTGGTTGGAGAGTTATAATTTTAATAATCTTGATTTTTTGAGCTATTTGTCGGTAGAGAATAAAGAGACATTAATTTTTTGGGTTGATTTCACAACCAATTTCTCTTGCTTGTCTGATGAAAAAATTATGAGTTGGCTACAAAAAAATAGCAGAAGTACGCAGCAGTTTTGCTACAACTTGCTTTCCATTCACTTTTTAAACGAAGCATATTTAAAAACTCCTAATAATACGGATGCTGAAAATAATAATAATTCTGAGACATTGTTGAGCCTGAAGAAGTCTCTAGATAAAAACCTCATCAACTCTCTGTTTTCTATGCTTGCATCTCCAGCGGTGGTTTCTGCTCCTGACCAAACACAGTTGCAGCAAATACTGGTGACTTGGTTTCGTGATCAACAATGGATTGGGTTTGATACAATTTATGATGCAGCATTGGTAATGTTGAATAAAATAGGCGTTCATAAGTTACTCGATGATGATGCCGATCTGTACATAAAAGATCAAATGGGACAAATGAGAACGTTGTTGACGAATACCGATGCCGTTAAAGCGCTCAAAGCACAATTTGTTGATGCATGGGATTATTATTATCATTTTGATAATAAGGAGTTGGTTGTACGATATTTTAATCAAAGTTTGTTCGTTAAGTCTTGGCAGCAGATGTCAGCATTATAAAATTTACTGCTTATCCAGTTTTAGCTTTAATTAAAGCATACGTGTTATTCGCAATATTTTGTTTTTGTAGTGTGGATTACTGATTTTTATAGATTAATTCTTAAATTATAATTTTAAGGTGATTGTTATGGCAGATGAAGACTCAAAGAAAATAGATTCACCTGATCTTTCGAATAAAGAACCTGTTGATAAGTCTGTCGCATCACAATTAAATTCTGAGTCTACCGATGCAGACCAGCCAGTTTCTTTCTCTAAAGAGCAATTAATGCAAGAAATGTCGAGCTTAAGTATCCCAAATCAATATGATCAAATTTTAAAGCAAATTGAGCAGGGCATTCAAAACTCAGAAAAGGTTATGGCCGAAAACTTAATGAAGTCGGCTCAGCTAATGAATGATGCAAAGAATACTTTAAATGCTGCTAAGTTGGATAATTTTTCCGCCACATCTACTGGTGCCAACACAACACAGAATGAAACCATGCAATCAGCTTTTCAGTCTATTGCTAGCAGTCAACAGCAAATCACCGAAAGTCTTGTAAAAGCCAATGAGCATCTTAACCAGGTCGATTTAGCCAATTTAGCCCCCGATGGCAACCTTGTTGCAAATGCTCACTTAATGATGAATATTAATGAACATATACAAGATGCTGAAAATAATGTTAGCAATTCTGTTTATAATATGAATTCAGCAATAGATTCGCAGTTACAAGAACAACATCAAGAAATTTCAAAAAAACAACAGGTTTTACAGGGTATTTTGAATCAGACACAACCTTAAACCGAGGTAAATTCTAACACGGAGAGTCCTTCTGCTGAATCCGTAGATCCAAATGCTAGCAATACATAGTGTAAACGGGTTGTGAAAATACATCATTAAGACGAATAAAGTGAACAAGAAATTTCAATGATGTATGTACTTTCTTATTAAATCATAAAGTATTTAATCGAAGTTAATTAATCGGTAGTCGCTTAATTAATGGATAGTTAATTAATGGATAGTTAATTAATAGATGATTAATTAATGAATAGTTACTTAGTAAATTCTTGCTTATTCGATTGTGCTTTAATCGGTTATTACTTGATGTTGTACTTGCAGGTTCTGAGAGTGTTTTTCCGGTAGTGAGTATAGCGGATATTTCTTATCGGCATATTTTCTTTTGCTATTTGTGTGTTGGTTTAAAGGGCGGCGCTTTGAAGTTGGTTTTCATCAGTAAATTAAACGGTACTTTAAACGGATTTTTAATGATTAATAATAACTAATCGCGGGTTTATAGGGTGATTCAGATGATGCCCATTTCTTTTTCTGCTCCTGTTCCTAATGCCGATGAGCGTTATAAGGTAAAAATTGCGACCGAGCAACTTAAGAAACTGCTTGATAGAGTCAAAGTAAATACTCTATACAGAACTTTATCACCTTCTGATCGATCTCTATTAACGAAAGAAGGAAACGTTCAAGTATTAGTCGATAATTTGGTGTTTATAACGCAGCGAATCGGTTTGCACGATAAAATTGTAGTTGGTTTTAACGATTTAGCATTCGATAAGTCGCTGTACGCAAGCGAAGCGGTGCGCACAGGTTTTTTTTCGATGAATAAAAATTGTTGTGCTTATTGCGAGAAATATTTTGACGACGAACAGGACGCTGTTGTCGCTCATGTTAAGCCTGTAGCCTTATGCCCTGACACCGAGTTTTTTGCTAATGGACAATATGCCGATCAAGTATACGATTATGAGAATTTAATTCTATTGTGTAATCGTTGCGCGCATTTAAATAGGAAATATTTGTATAAGAACGTATCTAAATATTCCGTTGATGATGGCGGTGTTGCCGATAATTTATTAATAAATCCATATCATGATAATCCACGTGATTATATTCGTTTTAATCCGTTGAATGGCCTTGCTTATGCGTGGGATGCCTATATTGATTTTTCTCAATCTCAGTTTGGTAAAGCCATTGATCCTGAATTGATGGATTTGGGTGTAATTCCTACGCCTTTGTATCCTGGATACGATTTCAATAATAATGTAAATCAACTAGATGATATTGATTATTTAAGGTGGGCTCTGGATAAAAACTTGAATAGCTATCGAGGCTATCGAACAATTAACGCTTTAGATTTAAATTGTCCATCACTGGTTGTGGCTCGGCTTATTTATGGGAATCATTTATGGTCGCTGATGGGTAGTTACGGCGCTGATCAAAATACATCTTATGAGAACTCAGATGAAGCATTACTTGAGCACTACCAAAGTAAGCTTGGTGTGATTCATCAGTTTCGCAGTATTACAATCGATTTAATCAACCTTGTTCAGGGTTTTGATGCGCGTAAATCGTTGCTTAATTTGAATCCCATAAGTTCAAGTGCTGGCTCTGAAGATGGTACTTCGACAGTAATAAATCCCGAGGTTGAGGAGAAATCATCAACTGCGTTTCCTATAAAAATACCTTATTTTGTTCATTCTTATCAGTTTGAAATTCCTTTTTGGTTACAATCTTTGTTGGTGTATATGGTTATCGAAACGGAGCTGGATGTGAAAGGCAAAAGGCGTATCGTAAGCTTAACCGCCAGCGACTATTTGTACGGCGCGCAGGGTGATCATAAGTGCGTATTTTTGGCTATTGATTGGTCGGAAGATATTAATAATGTGATTAAGGTGCGCGACGATAAACATGTGTGGGAAACTTCGTTTAAGGAGCTGGCATTGTCGAGCACTTTAGAAATTTTACAGCTTTTTTCTGGGAATGAAGTTTGGGCCGAGGGTAATTATCTACCTCTGTTAAAGTCTCAATAGAGCCTAAAGTCCATTAATATTTCTGAATTTTTATTTAGGAACCTCTGATTAACTGATCCATGATTTAATCAGAGGACAGAAATTGAAAATACGATTTCCAATTTCTTCACAATTTCAATCACTTACCGTTCTTGAAATTGGCGACATATCCTTGTGTCGCGAGAAACTCTAGGTTAATCAGAGTTTCCTCTAGTTAATCAGAGTTTCCTTTATTTTTTTGTTGATGTAGCTATTGTAGATTGTTGTTAATGAAACTCTGATTAAATTCTAGGGAAGTTAATCGGGAGTTTCTTGATAGTTTCTGTAGCTGATTTTTATTGATCTGATTTCTTAATGAAGTACCGAACTTTTAATGAGTAACCTTCAAAAATTCGGTGCTTGCGAAGATTAATTAATTTTTTGGGTAATATCGTCTTGAGGTCTGGCGTCTTTTTCTTGACCGAATTCTTCTGTTTTATCTTCTTCTTGATAACCGTAGTTAAAGTTGGCTTGTAAGGTAAATTCCATTATGCCGACACTAATATTATCTTTACCGCCTTTATTATTGGCATCGGCAATAAGTCGATAACAACAATCGAGAGCGGGGCGGTGCGTTGAAAGCACCTCGTCGAGTTGGTTGTTGTCAAAGTATTCGGTGAGTCCGTCTGAGCACAAAACTATCAGTGAGTTTTGATTCAAATAATAACTGTTGAGCGTAGGCTTTATCTGATCACTAACACCCAGAGCACGGGTGATTTGATTACGAATGTTGCTTTGCCTGGCGTCTTCTTCAGAAATTTGACCTGAGTCGATCATTTCTTGAACGAGTGAATGATCTTTGGTGAGTTGTATAAAGTGTTGGTCATCCCACAGATACGCTCTTGAATCACCCAGGTGGGCGACAAAGCATTGGTTGCGCCATATTACCGCGAGTATCACGGTGGTACCCATTCCTTCGAGCTCTGGGGAGCGCTGCTTTTCTAAAAGAATCGCGCGATTTGCATCTTTTAAGCACTCCACAATGGTTGATTGCAGCATGGCTTCTTGTTGAATGGGAGTGCAGGAAAGAAATATGGGATTTTCAAGTTGCTCTAGACGATTACCGATGGCAGCGACGGCGAGTCTACTGGCCATGGCTCCGCCGCGATAACCACCCATACCGTCACAGATGACTAGGTAAGCAAAGGGGGTTTGATTGGATTGATACCAGCGAATGTCGTCTTCATTGGCTTGGCGCACTCTTCCGACATCGGTTTTTCCATTAATTTTTATACCAATCGTGTTCGTATCCATGACATTTAACTTATGCAAGGCATTTGTTGTTGGCGCGTCTTTGCCAATATATGCCGAAAAATCAGACAGTCGCAGGGTTTCGACCAAATTAATGTTCGCGAATTTATCATAATCCTTATTCCTAGTCGCGAAAAATCCCCCCTTTTATATTCATTTTTTGATCAAGTTTAGAATTTTAACGATTATTTTTTGGGTTTCTTTAAAGTGATTTAAATCCAGAAAATTCTATTCTTAAATGAGATCGGAAGAATTATGAATATCTTTTCTTAACTTAATGCTTAAGCATTAGTTTGCTTAACCTATTTTACGCAATAATTGAGATAATTTTTCACGCGACGCACAATAGGAATTGAAAATATTAACTGCCATATGTTTTGCGCGGAATTTTATTTGTGCTCTTATTCATAAACTGGGATATAGTTTTATGTCGAAATTTCATAAAAAAGTTGGAACCGTTAGAAACAGTTATTCCAAGGACTGGTTTTTGTTTAAGGTTCGCGTTAAGTTTGCGTATTGTTTTTAGCGCTGTGAATTAAGGAAAGCGACAGTGAGCTATCTTGATGATGCTATACAGTCATACAATCAAACCCAGTCTGGTATTACGGCGACTGTATGTGCTAACCGTGGCTTTGATGGCCTGCTAGATTACGCAGATGTCGTCGATTTGACCGGAGCTAACTCGTTAGAGCAAGTAAAACTCGAACTTGTTAAGAGTATTGCCGAACTTGATCGTAAAATCAGCAATCTTATTGATCACATTCTTCATCATCCTAAATTTCAGCGCTTAGAAGCGGCTTGGTGTGGCTTGGAGCGGCTTACCCACGCCGCGACCAGCAGTAAAAAGGTCAAGATTAAGGTTTTAAATGCCAGTTGGCGTGACGTTTCTAAAGATATCGAGCGGGCGCCTGAGTTCGATCAGTCTTCTTTATTTGAGTTGGTGTATAACCGCGAGTTTGGTATTGCTGGTGGTGAGCCGATAGGCGTTCTTATTGGTGATTACGAAATCTGCCACAAACCCATACCAGGCCACCCTTACGATGATATCGATACACTAAAAGGTATTTCGCAAGTTGCAGCGGCGGCGTTTTGTCCCTTTATTTGTGGTGTTCGACCTGAGTTTTTTGGTATCGATGAATTCGAAGATCTAGGCATACACATCCCTTTTCAGGAGATTTTTGCCAATAAAGAGTATATTCGTTGGCAGTCTCTAAGAGATATGGACGACTCTCGATTCATCGGAATTACCCTTCCTCGGGTACTTATGCGAACGCCTCATTTGGCCCGAGAATTTCCGAAGTCGTCACTGGTTTACAACGAAACCGTCGCCGGTCCTGATGCTAAAAAGTACTTGTGGGGCAATGCAGCATTTGCCTTGGGCGTTATTTTAATTCGCGAATTTATTGATGTGGGTTGGTTTTCTCACATTCGCGGCGCGCCTCGCGACAGTTTGTCGGGTGGTCTTGTGATTGATTTCCCGAAAAAATACCAATCTACCGATTCAAACCCGCACGCGTCGCAAATTACTACGCCCATACTAATCACCGATACGCTGGAGCACGATCTCAGCGAGTTAGGTTTAATTCCATTAAGTCATTGTGTTCATACCGACTTTAATTGCTTTCACAGTGTGCCGTCTATTCAGCGGCCAAAGGTCTACGCTAAGAAATCGGCGACAGCTAATGCCAGAATCAGTGGTTTGCTTCAGCAAATGCTGTGTGCTTCGCGTTTTGCGCAGTACATTAAAATCATTATTCGCGACAAAATTGGTTCTTACAAAAGTGCAAAAGAGTGTGAGCGTTTTTTACAAGATTGGTTAAACCAATATGCCACAGGTCGCGAAGATTTACCTTGGGAATCACTGGCTCGATACCCGCTAAGACAGGCGCGCGTTCAGGTTTTTGAAGATCCGAGAACCCCTGGAAACTATCAAAGTATTATTCATTTAAAAACCCATTATACAGTTGATCATTTGGTGTCGGAATTAAGACTTACCACGACGCTGAATCTGGGCACTATGCGAGAAGCGCTATAATTGAATAATAAAATGAAAGGATGCTAAGTTTTGTCAGAAAAAAAATTGCTAACACCATTATTTGATCGCTTGATGGGCGACAGTGATGACCCTCAAAAAAACTATTTGCTGAATGCGCAAATGCGCGAGAGTGTCCGGCGTGATCTTGAGGACTTGTTGAATACACGCTACCGATGCTTGTCTCCGCCGGCTTCACACAAAGAATTACAAAAGTCACTTTTGAATTTTGGTTTGCCCGATATTTCTTCGGTTAATCTTATGTCGAAGAATAGCCGCAAAGAATTTTGTGCGAATATCGCCGAGTGTATATTGACCTACGAAAAAAGAATCAAGTCCGTTAAGGTGACAACTGCGGATAAATTAGATCCGGAAGAGCCTAATATTCGCTTTCAAATAGAAGCAGAAATTCATTCTAGTCCGGCGCCAGAAATAATCATTTTTGATTCTTCTTTAAATCCAATTACTCAATTAGTTAACGTTGCTGAGGTCGGATAATGTCTGACAGTTTACTTTCTCATTATGAATCCGAACTTGCTTTTTTACAGCAAGCCGCTGCCGATTTTGCTCGCAAACATCCGGCTGCTGCGTCGCGCTTACAGTTAAATGAAGATACCGTAGAAGATCCTTTAGTAGAGCGTCTTTTATCGGGTGTTGCGTTTTTAAACGCGCGTATTCAGCAAAAATTGAGTGATGATTTTCCTGAATTGACGGATGCTATGTTGGATACCTTGTACCCACATTATCTAAGACCCATTCCGTCGTTTTGTATTGTTAATTTTGAACCTAATGAAAGCTTAGATAAAGCCGCATTTATTAAGCGTGGTCGTATTTTCGAAAGTGAAAAATTTAACGGTAATAGCTGCAAATTTACCAATTGTTATGACACAGATTTATACCCAATAAAACTGTCCTCTGCCGAATTAATGGCAAGACCTTTTATCGCCCCTGGCTCGAACTCGGTGAGTAACGCATCGGCGGTATTAAGGTTACGATTTAATCCGTTGTCAGAGAAATTAAATATCAGCGATTTAGGTATTAAATCGTTAAGAATGTATCTAAAAGGTCTGCCGCAGTTTTCTTATCCGCTGTACGATTTAATCTTGCAAAAAGCCGTAAAGGTAGTACTTGCTAGCGGCGATGATGATCCAAAGCCTCAATTTCTTGATCCAAAATTAATTCAGCAAGTTGGTTTTGATGAGAACCAAGGTCTTCTTGAATATCCAAATAATGTATCTTCGGCATATCGGTTGTTAACCGAGTTTTTCTGTTTTCCAGAAAAATTTGGCTTTATTGATTTGCACCAAATTGGTAAGCATATTGATGCGCGATACTCTAACCAATTAGATGTTTATATTTATTTAAGTGAATCAAACTCTGAGCTGGAATATCAAGTCGATGCGCAATCGTTTTCGCTGCATTGTGCGCCGGCTGTAAATTTATTTAAGCACGAAGCTGACCCAATTGCGTTAACTGAAACCAAATACGAATACCAGGTCGTGCCAGATGCACGTTATAAAAATGGTTTTGAGGTTTACAGCATAGATGACGTGGTAGGATTAACCTCTGAAAATAAAAAAACGCACTATTTACCATTTTACGGTGTGCGACATTCTCGTTCACAAGGTGATGCTTTCTGGTTTAGTAAGCGAGAAAATTTATTAGAAGGTGAGCACTTAAATGAAGTCGCGTCAGAAGTACAGCTTTCTTTGGTTGATTTAGATTATCAAAACATCAAAAATAGTGAGCAAACCTTAAAGATTTCGCTGACGTGTACCAATCGAAATTTACCTAGAAAGTTACCAACGGGTAATAATCAGCCGTATTTAATGGACAGCGAAGGCGGGCTTCCGGTCAGTCGAATTTCTTGCACAGTACCTCCCACATCGACCTTGCGATCGCCGCAAAAAGAGCGCTCGTATTGGCGAATTATTTCGCATCTTAATTTAAATCATCTTTCACTAGGTGGCGCCAATCAGCCAGCTTCACACACCTTGTTTGGAAAGGCTTCTGGTCCGGGTCTTGATGAGCCGCCGCTGCGTGAAATTATGCGCCTTTATGATTTTAAAGACTCTGCTAGCACGCGAAAAATGATCGAATCATTGTTGGATGTAAAAACCAAAGGTATTACCGCTCCGATTCAGGTGCAGGGCATGATCGTAATGTCGCGTGGTACCGAGGTTGAGTTGGTTTTTGATCCCATTTTATTATCTGGCACCAGTGCATTAATGTTTGCCAGTGTTTTAGAACGTTTTTGTGGACTTTACTGCTCTATTAATTCTTTCACGCGTGTTGTTGTGCGAATGAGCGGCCATGATGATATTTATAAACAATGGCCGCCGCGGGCTGGAGATCGAGTATTACTATGATTAATCCGCGCTTAGAAAAAGAACCTTATTTGTTTGAGTTTTTTCAAGCGGTACGCCTATTAGAAAAAAACGCCACGCAGAAACTTGAAACAACGGCATCGGAAACTGCACCTGGATCTAAAGCTAAGTACGATGATGAAGTTGTATTTTTTAAAAATAATCCAAAACTGACCTTTAATGCCAGTGATATTCAAAATTTAAAAATTGTTAAAGACAGTCATTCACCAAAAAATCAACAGTATTGGGAAATGACCGTTTCGGTATTGGGTTTGTTGGGTAGTCAAGGTGTAATGCCGCGATATTTTTCTGAGCGAGTTTTACTTGAACTTCGTAAGAAAAATACGGATTTGGTCGATTTTGTGAATTTTATCGAGCATCGATCCATTTCGTTGTTTTATCAGGCATGGCGGAAATATCGTTTACCATTAAATTACGAAAAAGCTTTGGCTAGCCGTTCTTCACGACGCGCGCAATGGGATTTGTTTACCCATAGTTTTTTGGCGTTAATGGGAATCGGCACCGAAGGTTTGATGTACAAACAGGCCTTTTCTGATGAAACTCTTGTTGGTTGTGCCAGTTTTTTAGCAAGGCCGACGATTAGCGCTGAAGCGATTGTGAAAATTGTTAAACATCAGTTTGGGTTTGATGCCGAAGTTAAACAATTTGTATGTCAATGGGAAGAATTACCCAAGGATTTATTAACGCGCTTACCTGGTCCAGATGCGCCTAATGGGCAGAATAACGTATTGGGCCAAAATGCGATGTTGGGACAATACGGCTACAACACGCAAGGCAAATTTATTGTAGTTATTGATGGTGATAAAAATCCAAATTATGAGCAGCTGGCTCCGGGCTCAAGAGTTTTAAGTGAGCTACAATCAATGATGAAATTTGTGTGTGGTGATGAATTTGAGTTTGCCATTGAAATTGCTTTGCCGAGCAATGCTCATTTTGAAACCCAGCTTAGTTTAGACACAGAGCCTTTGTTGGGTTGGAATACTCGCTTACGATCTCAGGATTTTGTTGTCAATGAGCGAGAAAGTATTGTCTTATCTCAAGATATTTATCCAATGGTAGAAAGCTTAGAGCTTGTAGACTAGATCTTATTATTTTTATTTGACCCTCGGGAAAAGAACAATGATTAACGTTAATTTAAAATCACTCGTTGATAAAATGTCACAAGGGTTACGTGAGTCCTTAGAGGGCGCAGCCGGCCTTTGTATTAATTTAACGCAATATAATATTGAAGTTGAACACTGGTTAATTAAGATTTTAGAAATGGGAGATTCAGATCTCGCGTTTTTACTGGAAAAATATGACATTAATCCCTCTACCTTTGCTAAACAATTAATGTCATCAATTGAGAAATTTAAGAGCGGAAATAGTCGCCCGGCTGCGCTTTCACCTAATTTAGTTGATTGCTGTAAAAACGCTTGGATGTTGGCGTCGGTTGAGTTTGGTCAGCCTGTAATGACATCTTCTCATATTTTGGCGGCATTATTTTTAGATGAAATTTCTCGCCAACAAATATTAAACAGCTGCCCAGTTTTAAAAGAAATTGCTCCTGAATCTTTACGTGAAACGGCCAGAGTTGTTGTTGGTATGACCGGTGAATCTGCAAGAGCAATTCCGGCGAGCCAATCAAATAACGGCGAACCAATTAAGATTTCCAAAACGCCATCACTGGATAAATACACCATTAATCTTACCGAGAAGGCAGAGAAAGGTGAAATTGACGCTGTTTTGGGTCGAGACGAGGAAATTCGTCAATGTATCGATATTCTTACTCGTCGTCGCCAAAATAACCCGATTCTTACCGGTGAAGCTGGCGTTGGTAAGACAGCGGTTGTAGAAGGTTTTGCTTTGCGTATTGCGAATAAAGACGTACCAAGTGCATTGCAAGGCGTTGTGGTAAGAACACTTGATTTAGGTTTATTGCAAGCTGGTGCTAGCGTTAAGGGTGAATTTGAAAACCGATTAAAATCGGTAATTGAAGAAGTTAAGGGCTCGGTTGTGCCCATTATTATGTTTATTGACGAAGCTCATACCCTGATTGGTGCAGGCGGCAAAGAAGGGCAGGGTGATGCCGCAAATCTATTAAAGCCAGCTCTTGCCCGCGGCGAGTTGCGAACCATTGCGGCAACCACTTGGGCGGAATATAAAAAGTATTTCGAGCGTGACCCGGCTTTAACGCGACGCTTTCAGGTTGTTAAGGTTGAAGAACCTAATATTGATACCGCTATCGACATGATGCGTGGTATTTCTGATGCCCTAGCTTCTCATCACAAGGTGCGTATTTTAAACGAAGCCATTGTCGCATCTGTTAAATTATCCCAGCGCTATATTACCGGTCGTCAACTTCCCGATAAATCGGTCAGCCTTTTAGATACCGCTTGTGCACGTGTTGCGCTGAGCCAATCTTCGACACCTTCTGCTATTGAACAAGCAACTCGCAGAATCGAGTCGGCACAGCGTGCGATTACAGCGCTAGAAAAAGAGCAGTTTGAGACTCAGCAACACACAGACACCTTGCACACACTGCAATTGGAAATCGAAAAAGACCAAGCACTTTTGAATGATTTGCAAGCTCAGCGAGAAAAAGAAAATCAGATTATTACTGAAATTAACGAAACTCGTGCAGCCATCGAAAAATGTCAGAGCAATGATGCGGACGTGAGCGACGCGAATGCTGAAGCAGTGAAAAGTGCAGAGGCCACAGAGAGTGATGCGGAAAATGCACAACCACAATTAGGTTTAGACGAGCTTTTAGCTAAGCTTACGAGTTTACAAGCCGACTTAAAAACTACTCAAGGTAAGGCACCGCTGGTTCATCCTTGCGTTGATGAGCAATCCATTGCAGAAGTGATTGCCAACTGGACCGGTATTCCTGTTGGCAAGATGGTTTCAGATGAAATCTCAGCGATTCAGCATCTTTCTGAAAAACTTCAAGAGCGTGTTATTGGTCAGCCTCATGCCTTAGATGCAATTGCTCAGGCTATTAAAACGTCGCGCGCTGGATTAACCGATCCCCGAAAACCGGTTGGTGTGTTTTTGTTGTGCGGTACCAGTGGTGTTGGTAAAACCGAAACGGCTTTAGCGTTGGCTGATCAGCTCTATGGCGGCGAGCAAAATATCACCGTTATTAATATGTCCGAATTCAAAGAAGAGCATAAAGTATCTATGTTACTTGGCTCTCCTCCGGGCTATGTTGGTTACGGTGAAGGCGGGGTGTTAACCGAAGCTGCGCGTAGAAAACCCTATTCCGTTATTTTGTTGGATGAAATGGAAAAAGCTCATCCCGGTGTGCAAGATATTTTCTATAACTTGTTCGATAAGGGCACAATTAAAGACGGCGAAGGCCGTGACATCGATTTTAAAAATACTGTAATTATCATGACTTCTAACGCGGGTGAAGACGCTATTCGTGCAATCATGCAGCAGGTTGAAGAAAAGCCAGACCCCGATGTTTTGCTTGATAATATCCGTCCGTATTTGTTGCAGAGTTTTAAGCCCGCGTTTTTAGGTCGAGCAAATGTCATCGCTTATTATCCATTAGATGACGATAATTTAATGAAAATCGCTGAGATTAATCTCAATAAAATTCGCAAACGCGTACAAAATCACTATGGCGCGAAACTGGATTACCACGAAGATGTGTTGCTGCACATTGTCGCTCGTTGTCAGGAATCGGATATTGGTGCTCGTAACATTGAAAATATTTTGAATAAAACGTTATTGCCGGAAATGGCAGCGCTTTGTTTGGATCGTATGGCAAATGAGTTAGAGATAAACCATATTCAAATTAACGTCGATGACGAGGGCGATTTTCAATACGAGATTATTTAATTGATTTCATCAATAAAGAGGAACCAGTTTGGCTCCTCTTTATTGATGCTAAATTGTCAATTTTTTATCACAGCTTTCTTGTCTCTAGTTATGTCCGTGTATGTATAGACTTTCACGTACATAATTTTCAATTCCGTGTTTTTATATCCAAAGCCCTTAAATTCTTGATTTGTCGGGATTTTGCACATCTATTTTCCAGATTGAAGGTTCATTTTTTTTGGAAAAATAAACATTATTTGATCTATGTTCTTGAAAACCAATCTCAAATAAAAATTAAATGCAAAATGAGAATGGTTAGTATTATAATGCGCAAAAACACGAACATGGGAGATATGTGAGCAATGAAAAGAACTTTATTAAGTTTGCTTGTGGGAACAATTCCGGCTGTGGCGTTTGCTCAGCAACAACCAACCGTTGAAGAGTTGTGGAAAATAATTCAGCAGCAACAAGAGCAAATTAATGAGTTAAAAAATCAGGTAAACACTGCAAAAGTTAAAGTGGAAGAAATTGATGTAAAAGTCGAAGCAACTGCTGATGCAATAGAAAACAGCGTTGTAAGTGCTGGTGCATCAAATTCATTAGCAGCGTGGGCTGAAAAAACCACTTTGGGTGGTTATACAGAACATCACTTTAACGATTTTGAAGATTCTGATAACGAAATCGACGCTCACCGTTATGTTTTGTATGTAGCACATCAATTTAGCGATACCTTGCGTTTCTTCTCTGAGTTTGAACTTGAACACGGTGTTGCCGCCGACGGCGAGCCTGGCGAAGTTGAGCTAGAACAAGCATACGTACAGTGGGATTTTCTTGAAAACCACAGCGTTCAATTTGGTCAATTCTTGATTCCTGTTGGTATCATCAACGAAACACATGAGCCAGATACTTTTTACGGTACCGAACGCAACCGTGTAGAGTCAGAAGTTATTCCTGCAACTTGGTGGGAAACGGGTGTTATGTTTACCGGTGAATTGTCGCCAGGTTTAACCTACAACGCCGCAGTTCATAGCGGTTTAGAGGTTCCGGTTGAAGGCGGTAATGCATTTCGAATTCGCAGTGGTCGCCAAAAAAGTGCTGAAGCAACCGCTGAAGATTTCGCGTTTACTGGTCGCTTAAAATACACCGGAATTCGTGGCTTAGAACTGGCTACCACCTTCCAATACCAGCAAGAAATTACCCAAGGCTTGGCTTCGGATGACGCGAGTGCATTCTTAACCGAAGCTCATATTGCGTATCAATCTTCTGGATTCGGATTTAAAGCGTTATGGGCCGAATGGGATATCGATGGCGATGACTTTGAAGACGCCAATGCGGATTCTTTGGGCGGTTGGTACATTGAGCCATCGTACAAGTTGACCGAGAAACTTGGTTTCTTTGCTCGATACAGCGAGTGGGATCGTGGCAACCGAGTTAATAGCGACTTTGAAGCGTACGATTACGGTATTAATTACTGGATACATCCGCAAGTTGTGTTGAAAGCGGACTATACCGACACAGTTGGTGAAGGTGATGAAGCCGATGCCTTTAACTTGGGTGTAGGTTGGTCATTCTAATAATCATCTGTTGATGAGAATGCGTGTAATTTAGTATTATCGAGAAAAGGCGCCTTGCGCCTTTTTTCTTGCAAAGTTTTTGGCTGAGTTTTTATGCAAATACGTTTGAATTTATTGAATATTTTTGTCGTTATAGTCCTATCTATCGGCTCGACAAGCGTATTTGCACAAAAAGGAAGTTTTTTATCCATCGAAGAGTTTCATGAGCTTGCTTTTCCGGGCCAGCCTATCGAATGGCAGACTTTGTGGGTTAACCAAGAGATGCGCGCCGATATCGAAGCGATAATTGACCGTAAACTCTCCAGTCTTCGGCTCAGATATTGGGGCGATGGAGAGCGTACAGCTTGGATTTTGGAAGAAATTGGTAAAGAGCTGCCAATTACAGTAGGCGTGATTGTAAACGCGGGCAAAATCGAACAAGTTCAAATTATGGAATACCGCGAAAGTAGAGGTGGAGAAATTCGCTATCCATTTTTTACTTCTCAATTTATAAATGCTCAATTATCTTCTGAAAAAGGAAATTGGCGCCTTAATCAAAATATTGATGGCATTACCGGGGCGACATTATCGGTTCGAGCATTGAAAAAAATTACCGCAATGGCTTTATACTGTCATCAACAAACTGAGTTCTCTCAGCTAGCAAGTGAATAGCTCTCTTCCTAAGACCGTATCGGTTCGTTCCCGTAAAAAGATGAATGTCAAAAGAGTGATTTGGCGTTGGCATCGCCGCGTTGGGTTGGTTGTGTCTGTTGTTGTTCTCAATCTTTGCCTTACCGGTGTGCTCCTAAACCATACGGAATTCTTTAAATTACAAGATATTCCCGTGCGCAATAGTATTATTCTTAGTCTGTATGGAATCCAACCTCCCGCTGTTATTGCTCAATCCACAGATGTTGGATGGGCTGGTCAGCTCGACGCTAAAATGTTGTATATAGGCGATCACTCGCTAGGTGTATGCGATGGCGTATTTAAAGGCGCTGTAACTTTACGCGCTTACGGCAGCTTGCTTATCGCTTGCGAATCTGAATTGTTGATCGTCAGTTCTGATTTCAGCATTCAAGAGAGAATAGGCAGTATTTTTCAGCTGCCGACCCCTGTTGAGCAACTAGGAGTCTGCGGCGAAGACGTGTGTTTTATTTCTAATGATCAAGTTTACTTGGCAGATTTGGAAAAACTACAGTGGTCGAACATAGACCGACAGCTGTTTTCTGAAATTAGGGTTTCTGATGAAATCCCAACGTATCAACGAGAAATTTGGCTTACCAATTATCAAGGTTCGGCGATCAATTGGGAAAGGTTCTTTTTGGATATACATTCGGGCAGAATATTCGGCTCGCTTGGCGTTCTGATAGTGGATTTATCTGCCATACTTTTAATTGTTTTAGTCGTTTCTGGCGTTTGGCTCTGGAGTAAGAATTCGGCGTCAAAAAAATAATACTCAGTATCTTAATGAACTTCCGGTTTGCGAATTACCTACTTTTTTGGGGTCGCGATTGGGTAATAATTTGTTATAGTGTTCAACAATTGGCGATGTATAGACTGTGCCTTATGCGGTTGTTCAAAAGTGTTTTCTCATCGCTCATTTAACGTGTGTTAATAACTAAACATTGGAATTAAGTATATGGGTAAGCCTGCTTCTAGAATTACCGACATGCATGTTTGTCCGAAAACAAATCCTGGCCCAGTGCCACATGTTGGTGGTCCCATTGTTACTCCTGGTGGCCCGACCGTTATTATTGGTGGTTTACCATCGGCAACCGTTGGTAGTGTATGTGTCTGTATTGGACCACCAGACAGTGTTTCTAAGGGCAGTAGTACGGTCATGATCTGCGGAAAACCTGCTGCTCGAATGGGCGATAGTACTGCTCACGGTGGTAAAATTGTTGTTGGTTTCCCTACGGTCTTAATTGGCGGGTGATTCTTTTTAGTGAATCACCTATGGCCGATGAGCGAAATTCATCGATCGTATCTTCTAAATTTGCAGAGCTTGTACGTTTTGGGGTTATTTTGAGTGTGTAAACCCTATAGTGTGGCTACGATTTGTAAACTTATCACCTGAATATATTCATTAGTATCTTTGAAGTAGCCTATAAATCTGCTTTATGTCTGAGTACAAATTTCTTCCTATTTTTTCCCTTCGCATTTGATTTACCACGATCGATAGACAAAAAAATACCACCCATAAGGTGGTATTTGAGTGGTTTGACCTTAGGTAAGATCAGCCTGGGCTAGGAATGTTAGCAACCATTCGTAGAGAGGTCGTTAATTCTTCCATTTGTAGCCAAGGTTTAAGATAAGCAACAGCGCTGTACGAGCCAGGTTGTCCTGGAATCTCTTTTACCTCAACACGTGCTTCAGCTAATGGATATTTAGCTTTCATTTCTGCACTGGCGTCTGGGTTTGAGTTGGTGTATTGCTTAATCCACTGATTTAACCAACGCTCACAATCGTTCGCTTCCATAAATGAACCAACTTTGTCACGCGCCATAACTTTTAAGTAATGAGCAATACGTGACGTCGCCATCAAGTAAGGTAAGCGAGCAGAGATTTCAGAGTTAGCAGTGGCGTCAGGATTGTCGTAGGATTTTGGTTTTTGAGCGGTTTGTGCACCAAAGAAGACGGAGTAATCAGTGTTTTTGTAGTGGCACAATGGCAAAAAGCCTTGTCGACTTAATTCTGCTTCACGACGATCTGTGATACCAATCTCGGTAGGACATTTTTGGTCAACGTCACCGTCATCACTTTTGAACAAATGGCTTGGTAGGCCTTCAACTTTACCGCCGCCTTCCGCGCCGCGAATAGCTGTACACCAAGAATATTCCGAGAAAGCTTTAGTTAGGGTAGTGCCCATAACATAAGCGGCATTCATCCAACAGTATTTGTTGTGGTCGGTGTCGCGCGAGTAGCCAGAATCATCAATTTCAAACTCTTCGTAATTGAAGGTCTCAACGGGCTTGGTTTTGGAACCGTATGGAACGCGAGATAAGGTTCTTGGCATAACCAAGGTGACGAAGCGAGAATCTTCCGAGTCACGGAAGCTGCGCCACTTGATGTATTCTTGGGTCTCAAAAATACCACCTAGGTCGCGAGGCTTAGATAATTCTGTGAAATCATCAAAGCCAAACATTTGCGCGCCAGCTGCTGAAATAAATGGACAGAAGCCCGCAGCTGCAACGTTCGACATCTTTGATAGAAGGTCGATATCTTCTGGATGGTTACTAAATTCATAGTCACCAATAATTGCACCGTAGGGTTCACCACCGGCAATACCAAATTCTTCTTCGTAGATTTTTTTGAAGGTTTGGCTTTGATCGAATTCAACCGCCTTGTCTAGGTCACGATACAACTCACGCTTGCTTAGGTTTAGCATACGAATCTTAAGAGTCGAACCGGTTTCGCTGTTCATAACCAAGTGGTTTAGACCGCGCCAAGAACCTTCAAGTTTTTGAAACTTGTCTTGATGCATGATTGCAGCAAGTTGACGAGACATGGCCGCATCGATTGCAGCAACCGCTTTGTTAATGGTGTTCGTAAGGTTTTTGTCCCAAGTTAAAGTACCATCCATTGCCTTTGAGGTTAGGTTGGCGATTAGATCTTTTACTTCATTCGGGTCGGTTTGTTTAGTGGCGCCGATCGCCTGATCAAGAAGGCTAAACGATCCTTCTTCGGCTTCTAAGGCACTATTTTCACTACTTTCTGTAGCCATGATTATTCTCCTTTATCTTCGCCAGGGTTTAACTGACCAGAAATTTGCGAAATTTGATCTGCGTTTTGCAGAATTTGCTCAAGAACAGTTTCAAGCTCTTCAGAGCGGTCTGCTTTGCTCAGCAAATCTTTTAGTTTATGGCGCGCTTCTAGTAATCGCTTAAGTGGTTCAACCTGGTCGACAATAGCTTCTGGAGTGAAGTCGTCCATTTTTTTGAATTCTAAATCGACACTCATCTTGGTGCCGTCACCGGACAGGGTATTTTCCACTTGTAACTCAAGCTTGGGATTCACTTTACCCATAACTTCGTTGAAGTTGTCGCGATCGATTTGAACGAATTTACGCTCTTTGAGTGGACGACGCGCTTCTGCATTGTCACCAGAATAATCACCCATTACACCCATCACAAACGGGAGTTCTTTTTTTACTTCCGCTCCGTTGGTTTCGACGTCGTAAGTAATGTGAACACGAGGTTTGCGAACTCGTTTGAGTTTGTTGTGGATACTTTCAGACATGATTTATTCCTTCCTTTAAAAAATCGGTAAGAGTTAGACTCAATAATTATACGTTACCAGCCCATTCCTGATGATGATTGTGTTTCAGGTTGCTTAGGCGTCTCAGGTGTCTTTGTTTCCACTTCAGAAGAATGGCTTGTATCAGCTGCAGTATTCGTCTGTGTGGGTACAGCCACAGGTTGTGGTGGCGGTACGTATTTATCTGTAGCGGTACCGTCGGTAACTACACCTGTAAGTTGTGAGTAGAGCGCTTTTGCATTCTGGTCTGGAATTAATTCTAGAATTAATTCCGGTAACGTCATTCTTCCCCATTTAATAATACGATCTAAACTGGCTGCAAGGGGAGTATGAGGTTCATACATTCGGAAATAATCTGAAATTAACGAAAGCTGTTTTAGCGCGTCTTCTCGATTAGTAATAGCGCCCGCCGGAACCTGTTGCACAAATTGAACATTTTGCAAGTTGCCGGTGGTCACTACTGCGCCAGCCTCCGATGAATTGGTTTGATCGTCGATTGTTTCTTGCAAAGCCTGTTGTGCATTTTGAGCAGCATTGTGCGCATCAACAATATCTTTACTGATAAAACGAACAGTCCGGATCAGCTCTTCAAGTAGATTGCTAATGTCAGAACTCGGTGGAGCTTCACCGCCGCAATGTTTGCGTAAAGTATTGTTATATTCTTTAAAGGACGACAGCGCAGCTTCAAGCGCTGTTGTTAATTCAATAAAGTAGATAGGTGTAGAACTTTTAATTTCGTTTTCTACATTTTCAAATGAAAACCCAATGGTTTCAAAACGCTCTTTACGCTCTTTGTCGTCTTGGATTTTTGAGGCATCGCGAGCCTGTAAATATTGTGCGTAGGAATAAGATTCACCTGTATTACCTTCGGTGATCGTTATAGATCGCATTGGTGCGAGTAAAGGTCCACTGCCAAGACCTTCAAGTGGCGCAATTTTGGTTTCTAATCCGTACTCGTCAGGCTCTGGATAAACGACATCCCAATATTCATTGATGATGGCTTCAATTAGCTGGAACGAGTTTTTAAGTCCGAAGGCACCATCGATTCGAACAGATGCTTCGCAATACCATGTGCAAGCTTGAAGATCTTTAGACAGCGTCTTTAAGATAACTTCTGATTTTTCTTGGACCTCATACCACGGAGAAATAAGGTCTATATCGTCATCAAATTGGTGGGTTCTTTCGAGGGCGCTAGCATTGTTTCTGGCGTCTTTAGCTGCGTAGTACTCAGCCTGTGCTGACGCGTCCACTCTAATATCGACGCCTTGAGCAAGATCACCAGGTATTGGTGCGATAAATTCTTCCAAATTAAATCGAGTTTGTGACATTAACTAAGCAATCCTTATGCATGTTTTAATCGTTGCCCAAGCGTTCCGGCAAAAAGCCAGTTTAAGGGATTTTTTTCAAATGAAGCAAATAAATACCGCATCAATATTGAAAAAATTCACACTTAATTCTTCAAGTCAACTAAATTATTATCTTTTCTAATACTCTACTATTTTTTATATCTTTTAATTTCACAATAATGGGTTAACTGTTACTGATCATCATGGTATAGGTGTCGGGACTTGGTAATCCTGCACTTTCAAAATATCGATGAGACTGACCGTTTTGACCCGGTTGGTGCCACAGAGAAAAAGCCGACATATCATTGAGCCGAGATTTTAATAGTAATTCGGAATAGAGATCGCTAAAGGTATAGGCTTCAATTTCTAAAAAAGCATATTGTCCGCGTTGGTTTTGATATTGGCTTTTTGGCGCCGGACGAATATTGGGTTTCACCGAGATGAGATTGCGATAGGTTTCATCGATAGAATCTCGATTTGTCAGCGCATTTATGGCGGTATTTTCGGCGTGTTGAAACCAAGAAGGTTCTGATAATGCGCGAAATGGATTCTCTTGGCCTGGAATTTTATGAACTATGGTTAAAGGGAAATATCGGCCGACGCTATCTACACTCGATGCTAAAACACCGACATACGAATTTGAGTCTATAACACCGCTTGTTAGAACAAATCGCCAAATAGGCGCAACCAGATAATGCTCTAACCATTGGTTACCTAAGCGCGACTGGCTTGCCGAGATACTACGTTGTAACCATTCATCCCACAGTGTTATAAAATTTGACGCCAACCCACGGTCAATAAAATCACCGTGGGAAGGTAGTTTGCCAAATACTCCGACGTAATTATTGTGCTGCTGCATAACTTTGTCTCTTTGTCATTTAAATTAAAGAGATGCTGGAGCTTTAAAGCTTCGCAACAACGTTAAGTCGAAAGGATTTGTTCGATCTTCTGGAATCACTACAAATTCAGCGGTTCGACCCGATGCGTTAAATCGCAATAATTTTTCTGCAGAATTAGGTCGGTCGACAATTTCCGATTTGTCCAAAAGTTTGAATATAGACCAATCGCCTTCGTATTGTTCCTCATGGCTGCTTTGGTTTAGGTCTTCAAAAATAATTCGCGCCCGCGTGTCTTCACCGCCTGTCCATTCTGCCGAGCGGCGAACCTGCGGCCCATGTGAGTATTCATAGGTAAAGTCGCCGATTTCCAGTGTGAACAGCCTTACGCCTCTGTCGAGTTGATCTGCTCTGACTTTAAATTTAAAAGCGGCATTTTCGCCTTGCGAATAAAATGCTTTGCGAATGTTTTGCGCATTCTGAAAGGTTCTTATCGCTTCTTGACTTAATCCAATAGAGCGATTGTTAACGCTTTTTTGCCTCCAGTTGGAGGTGTTTGCAAATGGGGCAACAAATTCATTGATAAATGCCTCAAGCTGACCTGAAGGCCCAAAAAAGTCATTAAAGTCTTGCAGCGCTACATCTCGTGAAGCATTTTTTGATAGAGGATATCTGTCTTTTAATGCTCTTTCGTAGACACTGTATACACGCAAGCGCCAAGACTCGTTTAGCTGGTTCTGCGCATTGGCCACGACAATGCTCCAGCTGTTGTCGGCGATATTTTTCATCCAGCTTTTGTAGGGTTCTGGAGCTTTTTCTGCTTCGTAATACAGGTTTTGGATGGAATCGTTCGAGCCGCTTTGAAAGCGTTGTTTTGCGTAATCAAAAGCTGCTTGAGTCGTATTCGGTGATCCGTCCAAACCAACAAAGAATTGATGAACTTGCGCTATTGAGTCGAGATAGCTGCGAGTCAACGGCGGTGCGTCGTTTCCTGAGAAGGATGCCTTGTGTAAATCTGAGAAATAAATATCCATGGGCGTTGGTGGATTATTTTTCTCAATGGCTTTGTTCAGCTCATCGGCTGCTAATTCTCCAACAGCGCGAACCTGGTTGTTAACCGGTGCTCGGATTCCACTTACTGATGGAATTCTTCGACGTTGATCGGCGACCAAATCCGTATTTTCCGCAGCAATATCCGAAACGGTAAGTAATGGCGAATAAATAGGGTCTGATAATTTGCCTAATACAGTTACAGCGTCACGAATTGAATTGAATTTTTGCAAATTGAAGCGTTTTAAATAATTCTGCCAGTAAAGCAAATATTCATTGTTATAAAGACGTTGTAAATCTTCACTGACGCGCTCTAAATCAACGGATGGATCATCTTCAACAGCGCCATACACCCACAAGTCTTCTTTAAGTTGTTTGATGAGTTTGGAATTAGCGCTGACATCTATGTCTTTGTAACCTTGCGCAGTGAACAGTTTCGGTACAAAAAATACGGAATCTTGATCAGAAAGGCCAAAGCTTTTCGCGGAATCAGCGCCGATATCACGATAAATATCAAAAGTTTGCGCCATATCTGGACGTACTTTTAATGCTGCGTAAAGCCGCTCCGCCAATGGAATGTTACGCAGTTTATTTTGACTATTTTCTACGATTCGTTTGTTGTAAATATTTTCTTCAATAAGTGGATCTTGCTCGAACGCGATTTGCAAATTACGCTGCAACTGCTGGCGTTTGGACTCGTCCTCTGGATAGAGCTTTTGCCAATGATTGGTTAAGAACTCTTTGATATGGGCCTTATCCTGATGCTGTTCATCAAAGAACATCAAATATACTTCTAAGTATTTCGCAAGATTACCGTCTGAAGCCGGGAGGCTATCTAATGTGGTTTCGAACTCTCTGGCGAGAGCTGGCATAAACAAGTTATGGACTTTGTCTACGTATAAATTATTGGCAGCTCTATCAACATTGGTGTCATACATTCCAAGGTTATTCAGCCAATCATGCTCGCTGCTGTCGTAAACCAAAGAAGCTTGGTACAAGGGCTCGATAATATCTGCCGCTTGGGTAGATGTACTGGGATTTGGGTTGGCGCTAGAAGCCTGACGGTATTCGTTAACGTCTTCTCGTACATTTGCCATTGCAGAGCGACTGGATGTTGCGGTACCGACCCAAGTAACAACGCTGCCTACTAAGGCAATTAACATGGTGATATAGGTTCCTCTACGGAACCAAAGAGTCATTTTTTCGACCTTTCTGTTCACCCCAACCAGTTCAGACTCGGGAAAAATAACGTCGTTTAATAAGCGGGTAAGGAAAAAGCTTTTACCGGTGTTTGCTTGTGCGACAGATTGCTTGCGATCCAGATTAAATGACGCTGAGACCGAACTCATCATACGATCGATCGGCGAGCCTTCTTGAGTTGCACTGGTAAAGTAAACACCACGTAGCATGGGGGTTGTAGCGTAGTTGTGAGGTGAGAAAATCTGGTCTAAAAACTCATGGATTATTCCAGACATACTTTCCATCTGCTGTGGAAAGTTAAGAATTAGGTTTCTACGCTCGGGATTTCGCTCCTGATGAACCTTAATTAAAACGCGTTCGTTTAGGCGCTCAACGAGTTCTTGGTAACGTTTTTTGAACGTATCCAAATTTTGCGAGGCTGTTTGTGCTAATTCCGATTCGAAACTCACTCCCCAAACCTGCTCACGTTCGGCTTGAGATAGGGTATTAAAGAATTCGTTAAAGCCTGCGACCAAATCTGCTTTGGTGAAAGTCATGTAAATAGGAAATCGAATGCCCAGCTCTTGTTGCAACTCGTCGATACGCGTACGAATTGTTTTAGCCTGTTGCCGTTGCTGTTCTGGAGACGTTGACATTAACTCCAGCATGCTGACGACAAGCACAACACCATTAATTGGCCGGCGTTTACGGTAACGCTTGAGCATGCTCAAAAATTTGTTCCAAGCCGTGTTATCAATTACTCGGTGGCTGTCTTGGGTTGTGTAGCGTCCTGCTGTATCGATTAATACAGCTTCGTTTGTGAACCACCAGTCGCAATTTCGGGTACCACCTACGCCGCCAATGGAGTCTTTTCCGTATTCTTGCTCAAGCGGGAAGTGTAATCCTGAATTGATTAGTGCTGTTGTTTTGCCGGAACCCGGTGGGCCGATAATGATGTACCAAGGGAGCTGGTACAGCGAGCGAGTACCATGTTTACCTTTAAACTTGGATTTCTTTAGAGTCTCTAATGCTTTATTGAAACGTTGCGATATGGCTGCGACTTCTTCGCTGGCTCTATCATCGTCGGGCGAACCGGGTTTTTCTGACTTGGCTTCTTGCTCCATATCGGAAACCAAACCCTGATTTTTTTTCAAATTAACGATGGTAATCGTTAAATTGATCACTAACCAAATAATCCAAATAATGGCAATAATAATTAGGCGAGTGGAGCTACTGGCTTCGGTATTGTTTTCACCAAATTTTACGAAGCCGAGCCCAAACCAGACTAAAAATGATAAAGCGATAACTCCGATGGCACTGATAAACCATCGATTGAGAATAAGCGAACGCAGGCGATTCATTTCACGCGCTTCCTTGTTTTAATGCGGTCTTTAATAAAGAACAGAAACTATCGTGACTCGATAGTACTGCGGGTTTCATCGGTAACAACAATCTCCGATAATTCTTTATTGATGATTTCTGTTGTAGGTTGAGTGTCGTTGTATATCCAAACTCTAAATCCAGTGTAAATAAGCACTAGTACTAATAATGCGCAGGTTAATATCACCCAAATTGGGATGTATTGCGTGAGACTTTTTCCCTTGGTGTTTAAGCCTTGCCAGTGACTGGATAGGTCGGAGTGAAACTCAGGTTTGTGTTTTTCGATGGTGTAATAAAGGTTGTCGCGAATCTGCTCAAGTTGTTCGTGGCCGCGATTGTTTAACGCAAATTTACCTTTAAATCCTAAGCTTAAACATATGTAGTTAAGCTCTAATAAATCTAGATTTGAACCCGGCGCTTGGAGAAGTTGCTGTAACATAACAAAGCATCGTTCACCGCCAAACGTTTCTTTATGGAAGATGCTGAGCAACGAGTGTGAGCTCCAAGGGCTATTTGCACCCCAAGGTGTGTTAAGTACAGTTTCGTCAATAACCGTGCACATTAAGTAGGTAGCTTGGAATATTTTATTGTCATCAATACCTTGCTGCTTTAAAGATTGATGAAATTGATTTAACTCTTGGCCAAGCTTTTGATGCAAACCTTTCACGTCTTGATGACTGATTTCGGTTCTAAGTTTAACGATGACATTTAATAACTTGGTTGCAGCAAAAATGATCGGGTTGAGCGCTGTCGAAAAAGAGACTTTAGCGCTCTCAAAAGAGGGCATTTCAGCACTGGTGCTGCGATTCGAGCTTGGCCCTCGTGAACCACCGGGCGTGGGTACAATAACCGTTTGATCTGACATTTAAGAATTCCTTACAGCCCAAAGTTCCATAATTAAGCCCGGGAAGTTAGCGCCGATATGAATCGCAAAACCCCCTGACTTCGCCATGGATTTCCATAGGTCCGTTCCGCGTTGTAATTCGAAGTAGACAAATCCGGTGTGGAAGGGAATTTGTCTTGGAGCCACAGGAAGCGGAGAGAGGGCAATTCCGGGAAGCTGAGTGGATACTAAGCTTCTAATAACTTCTACGGGGCCGATTTTTGCCTGCGATGGGAAGCGGACACGAAGTTCTTCCGTGGGCATATCTGCCTTCACCGCCACAACAAAGAACGCCGTTGAAATAAGGCTGCGATCGGTAAGAGGAGCAACGTGCATTCCGAACTTACGTTCAACCAACTCCAGTGAAATGGCATTCTGTTCGAGAACCATGCTAAGGCATTGGCGTAACGGGGTAATGACGTTTAGAAACGTGGTTTTTAAATCACCATGTTTGTATCTGGGTAACGGCGCCGGTCGTTTGCTTGATGCAGTGAAAGTCGACAGCTCACCGTTTAATTGCACTAAGTTTTGATACAACTCGAACGGATGAAGTCTGGGCAGGTTATGGAGGCAGTCAATTAACGGCTCCACTCTATTCACCACCTGCAGCAAAAGATAATCGGCGATCTCTGCCGATCCTGAGCGTCCACTGTCCGCTAAACGGTGTCCAAGTGCTTCGCCTCTTTTATTGAGAAGTCCTTTGACTTCCTCTAAATACGAGACCACTACGGATGACGCTGAACAGGCCAAAAGCGGAGGAATGAAGCCACGGTCGAGCTTGATTGGTGACTCAGGTGTTGATTCCTGGATATAAGCGAGAGGTAGCGTGCTATAACCACTCAAGTCTTCGCTGCTTAATTTCACTTGGGTTTTTAATCGGCCGACTTGAATCCGTGCCGCTTCTCCTGACTCTGTCGTGTTGTTTCGAGCGTCAAAATTGTACGAAGCGAAGCGTGCCAGACTCGATTCTTGGTCATTCCATTCCGACTCTAAAAATCCGTCTCGTTCTAGCGGAATGCACAGATACACAATGACATCTGAAATATTTTCAGGAATATCAATAGTCGGCGGAAGAGGATCATTGTCTGGAGCGTTGAATGGCGTGCCATCTGGAAATATGCCACTCATACTGCTGATCGCGAGCTTACCCTGCGCTAAAGCGTCGCTTTCTAAAGACAGTTCGGTAAAGCCCCAAGGAAAGTTTTCAATGGAGCCGGTTTTTTGATGTATGAATCTCTCTGTGTAACGGTTCTGTTGCTGAAAATGTTGAGGGCGCAAAAACATGCCCTCGGTCCAAATTACTTTATTAGAAGCTGCCATGGTAGGGATAATCCTTTGGCCCTTTGATAGATGTGCGAATCAACGATGAGTAATAGATAAGCGATTGATTTGTATATCGTAGGTGTTTTTGTTGTGCTCTTTGACTTCCACAATATCGATAGGATCTGCATCTTGATAGTTTACAAATTCGGCAATAATGCCCAGATACTTAACGTCTTCACTAAGCTCTAAGGTTTCTATACGTTCTTCTCCAGGAGCAAACTCTCTGAGTGTAATTTCTCGGATTAGATCACTGCCGAGACGAGTTTCGGCGTTTTCGAACAAACTTAGAAAGTCTTCGCGGTCGAACTGACGTCGATCAGAGAGCAAGAACACTCGTAACACCACAGGAGAGGGGCGTGCGTCTCTGTCCGGGTTTATGTTGGGCGCAGCCGAGAATTTTAGTTTCGCCTCTGTATCCAAATTCAACACTTCACGAGTGGTTTGACAGCCTGCCAAAACAGCAATGGTGATAACAACGAATAGTGTTCGCAAGAATTGCATTTTTAACCTCAGGAATTTCTGTTTTTGTTGTTGAAAGTTCTAGCGTTTTTTAGTTCTGAAAGCTGCTGTTCATATGCATCAGCAAAGTGGTTGTAGAACAAGTTGTTTTTGGTTCTTTCGGTATCTTGCATGAGGTCGCTGTAATGAGCTTCGAACGATTCCCAGTTTTGTGAACTTTTCTTGGCAAAAATACCACCCTTGTTTTTAAATATTCGTTCTAAATTTTCGGGTTGAAAGTACTTTAGCATGGCATCGCAAGCACTTCTTACACCTGCGAGCACGGCAACTTGATGGTCAGCCAGGTCACTAAAGCTATCTTCTACCGTTTCGCGAGGAGAAAGATAGGAACCGCTCTGCTTTTCAAACAATATGCTCAATGCCATATTTGGATCAGTGGTAAACTTAAGTGGGTTGTTATTTACCGTTTCTAGTATTGTTCTCTGGACTCTTAATTCGTTCTTAACCTTATCGCGCGCGTGCAAAAGATCCATTAAATTTTGGATCGTTTCTTTTATCATTTCCGCGTTATCTTCTACAAATTCTTCTTTGCGAGAAACGTTGTTCCAATTCAAAGATAATAGCTTCGCGAGTTCTTGCGCTGTGCCCGTGTTAACCGAGGTGGTATTAGAAGCGTTCGAATGTGTTGGTTGAGGATGGTGTTGATTAGCTTCATTACCACGGCCTGAGCTATTCGAAATTCGACCAGCTCCGGTATTCCACTCTTCCTCGGCACGTGGGGTTTGCACAGGCTGTTGCCACGAAGCGTTTTTAACCATTTCGTGTGGATTGATTGGTTGTCCCCAGCCGCTTGAGGGTTCTGAACTAGGTTGGGCTGGGTTATTTATAGGTTCCCAACCGCCGTTGGGGTTAGACCAATTCGACTGCTGTTGTGGCTGTTGCTGGTTAAAATCGTCCCAAGGATCTCTGGGCGGATTTGGCGGTTGATTAACTTTGGATTGAGGTATAGGCGGCGCAAGGTTTGATGGGGCATCCGAATGCGCCGATTGATCGGTGTTCGGTGTTGCCCATGAATCATTAGCTAGTGCTCCTCCGGTGAAAGCCGGTGGAGAATCGAAACGATCACTTGTCTGCTCGTCAAACCCTGAAAAGGAGTCCCCAAAATTCGGAGCCTTGTCATCTATGCCTGTTGGGAAGTCTTGTGATGGACGTTCACTTTGTGGATTTAGGAATGCATCAAAATCGTCTATGGAAAAATTTTTGTTGGCAGTACTTTGATGATCTTGTTGGACGGTAAATTTAGGTGCTGCATCGTTCAGAGTTGACGAATGATGATGAGCTCCATCCTCATCTTCTCTCCACCAATCACTGTTATTTTCCCACTGGTGCTGCGGCGGCAAATTGGGTGATTTTTGATTTCCAAATCCAAAATCTTGGTTGGAGGAAGAAAATCCGCCAGAATTGGAGTTTGTAAACGGATCTTTACCGAATTCAGGGGACATTGCGCCCGCGTTAGAGCCAAAGCCAAAATCGTCCTTGAAGCCTTGATTGGACCAGTCATCTCCACCCATATCGAAACCGCTCGGTGGCGAACTGGGAGTGTTTAAAAAGCGGTCTAATTCTTCTGCACTTTTTTCTGTCTGAGAACGGTTTGCAGAGTCCGTAGTGGCAAAGGTTGTTTTGTCGGAGCTGTCTAAAAATGATTCGTTGGGCGACGCTGTGGGGCTGGGTTGGCTGCTCTCGATAACAGCTTTTAGCTTATATTCTCCCAAAATAATGACATCACCGTTTTGAATCGCTTGCGGATTCTGCTTGGCTAGCAGGTTTGAGGGTTCATTTATTGAGGTGCCATTGGTACTGGTATCAATGATACGGCACTGATTGCCTTCAATCTTGATCGTGAAATGACTTGAAGACAGGACTCTTTTAGGGTCTGGTAGAACCCAGTCGCTTTTATCTGACCGTCCAACACTGCCGGTGCTGTCAAAAATCTTGGTTTGTTGCAGCATGTTCGATTGTTCTGGTGCTTCAACAACTATCAACGTTAGCTTCATTTCTGATGAGCCTATTTAGTCGGGAAGCGACGAAGTCGTAACTTATCCCGGTTCTCCAGACGTGTTGCTGAAAAAGTAACACGTGATGTATTTGAAAAGTATGTGGCGCTATTCTAAAACTTTTGTGTTAACAGCAATTGCCGAGTGAAAGTTTTTTGAGCAAAACTCTCTTTTTTGTTACCGAAGCTTATTGAAACAAATAAATTCAATGAAAATCAAGAAAGTAACAACAGCTTTCTGGATATATTTGCAGGGCGCTGATGAGGGGTGTTTTCGTATATAGATACCAAGGACTTAAACCAAATTAATTTTTGTTTTCAGTTGTGAGGATCTAAATGTTCTACTTCAAGAATACAAGCTCTTAAAATGACATGATTCCGTTATAAGTTCGAGTAATTGTTGATTTAATATATTTGAAATTCTACTTTACTTAGAGTTGCTTTATCGCGCGTTGAAATAAGCAGCAGTGGGTTGGTTCTAGTATTGAGAAATATTTCACTGCTTGAAGTTGGTTTCGATGTATTTTGTTCTAAATTGATAGGTATCTTTATTCAATCGCAAATTTCGGTAGCCGGTTTGTATACCTAGAGTTTTTACTTAAGTTTACTAAAAATTAGGTTGTGTACCTGAAAGATACAAATTGTGATACTCACGCTATTTTTTGCCTTTGCGGTTGTTTTTCAATAGTATTTCGAACTATGTTGGCAAACTGCTCGCGTACGAGTCTGATAATCGCCGCCCATTTGAGTGGTTTATACTGTAAGACGGTCATCTTTAATACAAAAGTATTTAATCTAAGCAGGTATCGTTCTTTATTGTTTTGCTTTTACCAAAATACGTATTTTATTTGGTTGTTTTATTGTGTTAGCTATTTGATCTATTTCAATTCGATATGAAGTCGAATTTTTTAATTGATATGGATTGTTAAATAAAAATATGCCGAGACCACAACGGTTAAATCTCCCCGATATTCCTCAACATGTTGTTCAAGTTGGGCACAATAATCTCCCTTGTTTTTTCGACGACGAAGATTATGAATTTTATCTACAAAGCTTAAAAATTTCTGCCGACCAATATCAGGTTATGGTGCACGCTTATGTGTTGCTGCCGAACATGATTCAGATTATTGCTACGCCCAAAAGCGCTAACGGCATATCTGCAATGATGCAGTCCTTAGGGCGTCGCTATGTTCAGTACGCGAATCACCGCTACAAACGATCTGGGACTTTGTGGGGCGGGCGGTACAAATCGAGCCTGATTGACTCGCAAGCATATTTACTGAGTTGTTATCAGTATGTGGAGCTTAAGCCCATGTTTGCTGGACTGGTTCATTCTCCTGAAGAATACATTTGGTCGAGCTTTGGTTTTCATATTAATGAAACTGAAAGCCATCTTATCGTCGATCATCGTTTGTATCAGGAATTGGGCGATAACAAGTCGGATAGGGCGGACAATTATCGAGCACTATTTAAGTATGAATTTGACAAAAAGCTTTTTGAATACATCGCCGAGACTATCAAGCTAGGGCAAGTTCTTGGTGGTGATCAATTTAAAGACAGAATCGAGCGTATTACTAATCAGCGAGTTCGTCCACTACGAAGAGGGCGCCCTAAAAAAGGTGACTAAGTTCAAATTTTTTTAGTTTTTAGACGTAAAAAAAGTGTCAGAGTCAAATAAAAATATTTATCAGTTCTTGAGTTTAAGCATTTAAAATATTTCTTTGTGGTGAGCAATTTTTGTCCGCTCATGGGTTGTAAAGCTCCCCTGTAAAAGACTTTCGTATGAAAAGTGTGGGATTTTTTATTAGAAAGAAATTTCTAATTAACTAGCCTTTTTATTTTCATGCTTGATAACGTTCTAATCTACCGAAAATACGTTTATTGAGATGTTTAAAAATAGTGTCAGAGTGGATTTAAAAATACTCTTTCAAGGTTTTCTTTCTCATCTTTGAGTGATTTAATTTAGTTGTCGCAGCGAGAAAGCAATCGCTCATACGGCTCTTCTAGTCGATTTTCAAAGTAAGAGCTGAGAGATTTACAACAGTTATTGCACGGTAATTGGTGTGAGTTTTTAGGTTTTTATTCTGATTCTGAATTATTCTCAGATCAGTTAATTCATATAATTTAAAGGATTTTTTTATGGCTATTTACATGAACTTCAACTCTAACTCTCCTAAAGGTAACGTAACTGCAAAAGGTTATGAGGATTGGATCGAAGTTGATAGCTTTAGCTTTGGCGTTGGTCGTGGTATCAACATGGAGCCAGGCGCTATGTCTAACCGTGAAGCAACTCGTCCGAGCATCAGTGAAGTTGTTGTAACCAAATCTTTAGACGCTGCATCAGGTGGCCTTTTCAAGCAATCAGTAACTGGTGACGAAGGCGTTACTGTTGAGATTCATGTTGTGCAAACTGGTGCGAATTCTGTAGAAAAATACGCTGTTTACACTTTGCAAGACGTAATTATTTCTTCATACAACATCTCAGCTGCGGCTGGTGGTGCTCCAGCAGAAACTATTGAACTTGCGTTCTCTCGTGTTGAAGCTGACCTTACTCACGCAGATAAAACTCACAAAAATACTACCAACATGCGCGTTGGTTACGATCTTACTACTGCAACTCCTTTATAAGGAACTCTGCAGCTGGTATGCGTTGAAAAGGCGGCTTTATGCCGCCTTTTTTGTTGATTTTAAAGTCACATTTTTTTCTGGGTTAGTCTAGACAAGCAAGCTAAAGGTTAAACCTATGGTTTCGATGAGATTGAGATATCATAAATTTGGTTTGTGATTTTCTTAGAAATGTAAATTTTGTCTAGTATGTAACGTATTGGCGGCTTTTTAATGATTTTTTCCCACGTTACAATCAGCTGAGAATAATTTAGTGTTTAAATCTGTGTTTTAAACAGTTACGTGAAATCGTAACTCCACAAGTTAATAGGGATAAAAAATGTTAAGTCAGGAACGTCGTTTAATTCATGCAGACAGTCCTCTTGGTGCAGATGCATTTATAGTTACTCATCTATCCGGTAGCGAGCGAATTTCTGATCTTTTCCAATTTTCTTTATCAATTCTTTCTGATAATCACGAAATTCAGCAAAGTGATCTTGTAGGGAAGGCTATCACGCTAAAAATTACCTACGAAGGTGCCTCCGGTGATCGATACGTTCACGGATATGTAAACACGTTTAGTCAGTCGGATGTTGACCCTTCTGGTATGCGTGCATACAGCTTGACCATGGTGCCGGGACTTTGGTTTACCTCGCTGGCGTCCAATAATCGAGTTTTTCACGAAAAAGACTCTATTAAAATTATTGAAGAGGTTTTGCAGAGTTACTCTGGGTTTGTCAAGTTAACAAAAAAATTAACCAGTACCTATTTGACGAAAGAATATTGCGTGCAGTACGAGGAAACCGATTTTGCCTTTATTTCGCGTTTACTGGCAGAAGAAGGCATTGCTTATTACTTTAAGCACTCCAGTGGTGCTCATGAGCTGGTTCTAGTGGATGACGTTAGTGGTTTTTACGATTGTGAAACTAAAAAGGTAAGCTACAGTGGTGGTGGCTCTGATCCAGAGCAAAATAGTATCGTTACGTGGCGCAGAAACACTGAATATCATATTGGTGGCGTTGATTTTACTGACTACAACGAATACACAACCACATCCATTAACAAGGTTTCAGAAAAAACGTCTTCAAAACTTAATGATGTCAGTAAGTTTGTTATGAAGCATCATGGCTTATACAAATTTCAGAAGTCGAAAGACACCGAACATAAGTTGGACGATGCGTACAACAAAAATTTAGTAAAAAACTTGTTAGAAGCAAATCAGCAAGTCTTTGACACGGCTAACGGAACCAGTGATTGTGCGGTTTTTTCAACGGGCGGTAAATTTCCTTTTGAGCATACCTTGTCTTCTGAGAACGGTAAGTATTTGTTAGTCGCGATCACGTTATCAATTTCTGATTCCAATAAAGCTGATTCTACCTACACAAATGAGTTTATTTGTGTTCCAGAAAAAGTCATGCCTCGGCCAATGGCTCCTGCGTATAAATCTAAGGTTTATCATATTCAGACGGCAACTGTACTTGAGGTGCGTGCTACTACTGCTGATTCCTCTAAAGATGAGTACACGCAGGTCAAAGTCAAATTCCCTTGGAATTCTGAGCAAAACTCCTGTTGGGTAAGGGTGGCCCAGGCTTATGCCGGGAAAAATTGGGGCGCAAATTTCGTTCCTCGGATTGGTCAAGAGGTCATTATTAGTTATCTAAATGGAGATATCGACAGGCCTATTGTTACTGGCGCGCTATACAACGGTACCAATCTGGGGCCGAATTACACAGCAACACAGAGCGGCTGGAAGTCTCAATATGAAGGTAGTGCTTTCAATGAGCTCCGCTTTGACGATAAGCCAGGCGAAGAAGAAGTTTATTTCGAGGCAGGTAAAGATCACACGGTTTGGGTTCATAACGATGAGAAATCCAAAGTAGATCATGATCAAGAATTAACTGTTAAAAACAACCGTACAATCATTGTGACTGAAGGTAACGAGGCGACATCCATTAACAAGGGCAATCAGTCATACGCCGTCAAATCAGGTAACTACACTCTCACGGTGGACAAGGGTACTCAAACGACCACGGTTAAAGGTGCCATTAAAATTGAATCGAAAACATCCATCGAGTTGAAAGTAGGTGGTAGTACCATTAAGTTGACCCCAGCGGGTATCGAAATTAAGGGTACAACCTTGAAAGCCGAAGGCAGTGCAACGGCTACCGTGAAAGGTGGTGGTACTCTAACGTTGAAAGGCGGAGTCACCTTAATTAACTAATGCTTAAAACACCTGTTTGTTGGGTTTGACAAGATAAAGTTTAGAAAAGAGTGTTATATGTCTGAATGGGTTCGTATTAACGAAATTGTAGCTGCTCCGTTATTGAGTCAGTTTGAAGTTAGTGAAGATGCCGAGTCCCTGCTGTCACCAAACGCTACCACGCGTGCGAATGTTGAAGCTCTAGCTGATGCGGGATTCTACTTTGATGCTATTAAATTACTGGCGCACGCCTTGCCTAAGCGGGAGGCTGTTTGGTGGGCGTGTCTTGCTTCGCGGCAGGCGCAGACACCAGATACCGACCAACACAATATTGATGCTCTTGTTGCCGCCGAGGCGTGGGCACATAAACCAACGGAAGAAAATAGGCAGCGTTGTAAAGCTCTAGGCCAGCTTACTAAATCGAAAACACCGGCTAGCTGGGCTGCAACTGCTGCAAGTTGGTGTGCCGGTAGTATTGCAAACCCTGGTGAGCCAGAGGTTGCTCCACCTGCATATTTGTATGCTCATGCGGTTGCTGGTTCTGTTACCTTAGCTGCGTCGTTTATTAATCCTGATAATCCAAATGAGCATATGAAGTATTCCTTGCTTCAAGGGGCAAATCTTGCATCTGGAGGTAATGGTATTATCAACTAGACGATACCCTCTTCTTTTGAACGTCTTAATTAGGATAGGAGAGTTTTATATGAACAAAACTTACGTACAAAACTCTTCTGTTCCTTGTCCGAATTTTTACCGGTTGATTCTGCTAATTACTGGTTGATCCTACTAGATGGAAACATTGTAACCTCGCTAACCACCTTTGTTATGCATTAGTTGTTACTAAATTTAAGTATAAAGTTCAAGTTATCACTTCCCATAAATATTAATTGTTATAACTTTTCTGTAATTAGTCGCTCATGTTAGTATTACTGACAGTTTCCCGAGATTATTCGAGTCTTTCGGCCACAATTAACCTGTAGTTTTTAGCAAAACTAGATTGTTAATTACTCGTGTAAAGATGAAATTTAAATGCAATTTTAATATTTTTTATTAATTTCATTTTTGTGGTTTAAGGTCACTTTTTAAAAGGGACACTGTGTAAATCTTTACGTGCTTCATCATGTTTATAGGATTTGATCACGTAAAAACAATGAATTTACGGCTAGGTAATATAGGATGTTGAAAAAGCCCGAGCAAGGTGCCAGTGCTGATAATACGGCGGCAAATGACAAGACAGTCATCGTACCTAATCAAAACTCTAAATCTGATTCGATCCCGGACGATAAAACTGTTTTTGTTGCACAAGAATCGGTAAATGCTCAATCTCGCAGTTCATCATCTTCAACTCCTGACGATCGGACCGTTATAGTTGAATCTTCTGCGTCTTCGGATAAAACCCACATTTCATCAAAGCCCTACGAGAGAAAACCAATAGGTGGGGCTGCCAGTCCTCAGCAGGTTGGAGCGTCACAGTCACGGGTTATTAGAAATCGTTTTCAGCTAGACTCTCTACTCGGCTCTGGCGGTATGGGTTCAGTATGGCTCGCGCTTGATCAGCGAAAAATAGAGGCCAAGGATCCATATCCTTATGTGGCTGTTAAGTTACTAAACGAGGATTTTAAATCACATAAAGAGGCGTTCGTCTCTTTGCAGCGCGAGACTCAAAAGTCTCAGACTCTAGCGCATCCTAATATTGTTACTGTTTATGATTTTGACCGTGATGGAGACAACACGGTCTTCATGACGATGGAATATCTCAAAGGGCATCCGCTCGATAAAATCCTAAAAGATGCGTCTGGACATGGTTTAGATCAAGATCAGGCGATGAGTATTATTCGTGATATATCCAGTGCTCTGATCTACGCGCATTCACATGGCATTATCCACTCGGACTTTAAACCGGGGAATATTTTTGTCACTGAGTCCGGAACTGCAAAAGTTCTCGACTTTGGTATCGCAAGGGTTGCAGCTGAAAGTTCTGAAAGTAGCTCCAGTAAAAAGCAAGATACTTTTGACGCTGGCATTTTTTCTGCGCTGACTCCCGCGTACGCAAGCTTTGAGATGTTTGAGCGTCGCGACCCTGATCCAAGTGATGATGTTTATGCGCTAGCCTGCGTGGCTTATGAAATGCTAAGTGGGCGTCATCCCTACGACAGAAAACCAGCCAACAGTAAAGATTTACCTGAACTTCAGAGAATTCAATTTCTTACCCGATGGCAATGGCAGGCTCTAGAAAAAGCCTTAAAAATACGGCGCGAGGAACGCACACCATCTGTTGAAGAGTTTGTGCATCAGTTCTTTAAGAAGAGAACTAATCCACTTATATATGTTGTTGCAGCTGTGCTGGCACTTGCTATTGGCGGAGGTGTTTATTTTCAAGTGCAAAAGCGAGAGGCCGAACTTTTAGCGGTCGCAGAGCAGGAGGCTGCTGCTCGAGAGGAAGCAGCTAAACAAGAACAGCGCTTCGATAATATTAAATCGCAATTGGAGAGACATTTCTCAGATGTTGAGCTGGATCGAAATATTTTGAGGGAAGATTGGAAGCAAGAAACTGAGGCTTATCTGGAAGCTTATAAAAATTTTCCTGAATCTAGCGAACAACTTATTAGTGATTACCGTTATTCTGCATCAAATAAATTTTTGGATTTAGCGAGAGAAAAGCTTGTCATTGATGATATTTCATCGGCGGATTTGGAACAGGTAGCTGCAAATATTACGGTTGCTGATGCCTATATCTCTGAAGCTCGGTATTGGACAATTACAAACCCTCATATTGATGAAGTTGTCGGTGAGAAAGCGCTCGCGCAATTAACTTTAGATACACAAATCCAAGCGCTTGCGGATGCGGAGCAGGCTCGTTTAATTGCTCAACAAAGACGTGAACAAGCAGCTTTGCAAGCGTCTCAAAAGCAAAAATATCAGCGTGAATTGCAAGCTGCAGAAAGCAATGTCAAAAGTCATTTTCAGTGCAGTCAAGATTTAGATGTCGCCGGTGTACCTGGTGACGCGGTATTAAATTTTCGGTCACGCTATCCTAAAGAATCTGCGGCTTTAGAGTCTGGTCTCGCAAAAGAAATGGCTAACTGTGTTACACAAGTAGCAAAAAGAAATCCAGTGAAAGCGAATCGTATTTTGCAGTCTTCTTTAGCATTGTTTTCTGGGAGTGCAGCTGCATTTGCTGATGTCAGCATTGACTATTGCGGGCATATTCGAACCGGTTCTGGTCGATTGTGCCGTGATCCTATTGTTGATGGTAAAAGGCCTCCGGTTATGGTGGTGGTGCCTTCTGCTGAGAATATCGATATCAAACTAGCCATTTCACGCTCTGAAATCAGCAACAGCGATGTGATTTCCTATTGTAAATCGACTGGCAAGTGCTCTGTGCCTTCTGATGAGTTACCTGCCACGAATTTGACAGCTGCGCAAATGGAGGGTTATGCGAAATGGCTTTCGGAGTTAACAGGTAATACCTACCGTCTGCCAACTCTCAGTGAATGGTCAGCAGCAGCTAATGGTAGAAGCCGTCGAGAAGATCCCAACCGTAATTGTTTCCTTAGATTTAACGGCATAACCAAAGGCGATTCTTTGGTGACTGCTGACTCTGGTTTAGAGAATGATTATGGCTTGATTAATTACTCTGGTAACGCTCAAGAATTGGTCAAAAATGGCTCAGGTTATTCCGCAGTTGGCGGCAGTATCGAAGATCCAATGTCGCGCTGCACTGTAGAAACAGTTCATGATCATGATGGTTCAGCAGATGCCATTACTGGTTTTCGCGTTGTTAGAAACGTAAATTAATAGATTTTTGAAAAGGACTTTTCATGAAACCGATGAAATCTTTTATTCATCTTTCGTGTGCTTTTATTACAACTGTATCAGGCTCGGTGTTAGCGCAGCCTGATTTCGGCCCTAATTTTGGTACCACCAGTGACGGTCGACTTCATATTATTAACGACCGTGATTTAGAAGAAGAATATCGAAATAGGGCACTAGAAACTGCCGGACCTAAGAACGACACTAATATTGCGAGTGTGCGCGAGCGCGATGAAGAGTTGCGTATTAATGTAAAACAAATTCAGTTTGATCGAATCCCATCTTTTCCAGAACTCGGTATTACCGAAGAAGAAATTCTATCTAAGGTGGAGGAATGGCGATCTGAGTTGATGCGTGAAGAGCAGCAAGGCGATCATGGATTTACGGCCGATGAATTAAATAGCCTGGGTAATTATTTAGCGTCTGTAGAAGCCCTATCTCGTCCCGGAAATCTGCGTGGAGAGAATTTAGATGGCTTGATTGAATTGCTTAGGGAGCAGCGTTCTAACCGTGGAATTAGCTTAACAGGCTTAAATGAAATTGCTCGTAGATTACAAAACTATTATCAATCTCACGGCTTATTTTTAGCGCAGGTATATTTACCTGCTCAAGATGTCAATAACGGTGTGGTAAAGCTTGCGATTTTAGAAGGTGTACAGGGTGATATTGTTACTGAAGGAGCGAAAAAATATTCTACTGCTCTTTTAGAAAAACCGTTTGAGAAAAATAACGGTCAAAAAGTCGATGAAAAATTTATCGAAGAAGGAATTTATTTATTAAATGACCTTCCAGGTTTGCGTGTAGCAGGCTCTTTTTCAAGCGGTAAAAATGTTGGTGAAACCACGTTAAATATTGATGTTCTTGACGAAAAAAGCGCGAGCTATGCGGTACGAGTCGATAACCATGGCTCGACTTTTACGGGCGAGAATAGACTCTTTGGTTTTGCAGATTGGAACAACCCTTTTGGTTTAGGCGATCATATTAGTCTTGGTGTGCAAAAATCATTTGAGCCGGATGAATCAGAGTTATTGCAATTTGCCTATGACCTCCCAGTCTGGGGAGTAAGAACACGGGCTCGCTTTGGACTTGATTACACTGACTTTAGCGTTGTGAGTGATGACGAAGGGCTTAACAATCTTGGTCTTTCAGGTAAAAACACGATTATTTCTACCGGTTTAGATCACAAATTTATCCGTAGCCGTACTACAAATTTACTGGGTTCTGTATCCATCACCAGTAAAGAGACAGAGTTTACTGCAAATACCAGTGTACCACTGGCCAATGATCACGCTATTGGTTTAACCCTTGGGTTGGTTGGTGATCGGCTTTCTTCAAAAATCCGTGCGTTAAATGCTTTTAATGTTAATTTGTCGTACGGAAATCTGATTAGTGACGTAGAAGAGGGAGAACCTAATGACTATTATAAGTTTGAGGGGACCACGACTAACTTCTTCTTCTTACCAATTCCTTTTTCTCAAGGAAATACTCGTCTTTTAGTTAAAAGTAATTGGCAATACTCCGACCGGCCGTTGCCATCATTTGATCAACAAACTCTTGGTGGTGCCCAAGGGGTTAGGGGCTACACTGTTCGAGATTTTACCGCTGATACTGCTTTCTATCTTGGATCCGAATGGTATTTAAACTTACCCAAAGCCATTAATTTTAAGTTTCCTGCCGGTGGTCGGTTAGGCGACTATCTGCAAACGGCTTTATTCTACGATTATGCATATGGTCTACAGGAGCTGCCAGAAAATGCTCGTGAAGAAGATACAGAAAGTAGCGTAACGTTAACCTCGGCTGGCCTTTTATTTAAATTTAATTATCTCAATCAATTTAGTTCGCAATTAAGTATTGCTAAGCCCGTTGGGCAGTCAGAAAAGATAAACGATACTTTAGAAAACCCAGATGATATTCAGATTTTTGCCGACTTTACTTATTTCTTTAAATAATTAAGACGCAATTTTTGTTTGCTCAGTGAATTTAAATTACTGAGCGAGCTTTGAAATCATTGGATCGATTCAAAAAGTCTCTCGATATTCAGTAGCGGCATTGAGTCATTAAATAGTTAATTAAGTAAGTATTTTTAGCATAGTAAAAACTCCCCTTATATCAAGTTTATTACTGTGAGAAATTCAAATTTAGAGATTTGAACTGATGAAACAAATGGATTCGTTAATAAAAAATTCTGTAAATAAAAAAAGCTTTATAAAAGGCCCTAAAGGTTCCTTAACGTTGAAGTTAGCAAACGGGGTATGGCGTAAGCGCTTTCCCTCCCGTCTAGCTGCCGGAATTTTTCTTGCGAATTCAATTGTTCCTATCGCAATGGCTGGGCCCACTGGCGGGACTGTCGTTGGTGGTCAAGGTAATATTAATTATGGTGTTAACACCACACAAATTAATCAAAATAGTAATAATTTGGTAATCGATTGGACCAGTTTCGATGTAAATACCAACGAAAGCGTAATCTTCAATCAGCCTACCTCCCAATCTATTGCAGTAAATAACGTACTTAACAATCAAGCCAGTACTATTTCTGGATCCATTCAAGCAAATGGTTATGTTGTTTTAGTCAATTCATCGGGTGTTATTTTTACGGAATCATCGACCGTTGATGTCGGTGGGTTAGTTGTCAGTGGTTTAGCAATAAATACCGATGCTTTTCTTAATGGTGAGTTTGATTTTAAAGCGGTCGAAAATGGTGATGGATTTGTTGTTACCAGTGGGGTAATTAATGCCGCTAGTGGCATCGTTTTACTGGGCGAATCTGTAGAAAATACCGGTACATTAATCAGTGCCGGTGTTGTAAATCTCACTGCTGCAGATGAGGTTCTTCTTACCTTTGACGAGGGAGGTGTTATCGGTTTAAAGGTTAAAGAAGAGCTTTTAACCAACGATTTAGGCGTAGATGCGGCTGTTCTTAACACCGGTAAAATTGAAGCGGGCTCTGTTGTTTTAGATGGACGAGTCAGTGCTGATCTTTTTGCAAGAGCAGTAAATAACGAAGGAATTATTAAAGCCGGTGGTATCGACACCAGTGGCGGAAAAATTCGTTTAACCGGTATTGGTAGCGATGTTATTAATACCGGAACACTAGATGCTTCTTCTTTGGCTCATGAAGGCGGTTCGATTCATGTCGAAGGTAATCGAGCAATTGTAGATGGCATTATTGATGTTAGCTCGGTAGAGGCATCTGGTGGCCAAGTTCGAATTTTGGGTGATGCTGTTGGTCTTGTTGGGAACGCAAATATCAATGCCAGCGGCGCAACTGGCGGCGGAGAAGTATTAGTTGGTGGGGATTACCAAGGTGCTAATCCTAATATTAGAAATGCGGAGGTTACCTACATTGGTAGCGATACCGAAATCAATGCGAGCGCTATTGAAAGCGGTGACGGTGGCCGTGTAATTGTCTGGGCCAACGATACCACAAGATTTTATGGCGATATTAAAGCCGAAGGTGGTAATGAAATTGGCGACGGTGGCTTTGTAGAAACTTCGGGTAAGCGTTATGTGGATCTGAGAGGGCAGGTTTCCGCACGAGCTGAAAATGGTACAGCAGGTCAATGGTTAATTGATCCGACTAATATCGAAATTGTTGCGTTTGATGATGGCAGAGATCCAGTTCCATCTACTGACGATGGTATGGGGAGCGTAGTTTTTACCCCCGGCGTTACGGACTCGAATTCCATTGTTGTGGCTTCTAATATTACCGATGCCTTAAATGGCGGATCCTCTGTTGAGATAACTACGAATAATAGTAGTAATGGGCCAGATAATGGTGATATTACGGTTTCTACTGATCTACTCGTAGATCCCACAAATGATGTGACCCTTACCTTAACTGCTGATAACAACATTAATGTTAATGCAGACATTCAAGCTACAGGCAGTAACACCGGCTCGCTTAATGTCACGCTAACAGCAGGGCTCAGTGAGGTAAACAGTGGTGTCGTAAACTTAGGCAGTGACTCAACTACAACGTCCATCGTAACTCGAGGCGGTAATGTTACCGTTAATGCTGGCTCCGATGACGGCATGGGTGGGTTTACCGACGGAAGCGTAACTCTATTTGCGGGCTCTGAAATCATTACAGAAGGCGGGGATAATGTCGTAGATATAAATGGCGAATTTGTTCCAGTGGCAGGATCTGTAGAGATTATTGCTAGTGGTGATATTGGTATCATTGGAACCATCAATACATCAGGTGTAGTTGGTGATGTCGGTAATGCTGAGGCTCGGATAACTGGTGGCGTTGGCCAGAATGCTGGCGATATATCACTAACCTCCAATACCGGTGATGTCAATGTTACAGGTAGTCTCATGGCTAATGGTGGCGCTGGAGGTCTAGGAGCCAACGGAGTAATTGGTAATGGCTCAAACCGGAGGCCTCCAACTGCTGGTGGGGTGGGCGGAACTGGTGGCAATATCACTTTGTTAGGCAACAATATCTTTGTTGATTCTACAGCTCTTATTAGCGCTACAGGTGGTAGCGGTGGCAACGGTGGCGACGCACGTGATAGCAATGGTGCGGTTGATGATGGGGCGTCGGGAGGTGTCGGTGGCGACGGAGGTGTTGTTGATATACAAGCCTCAGGTGGCCTAGTTGTTAACGTGAATATAGTGGCAGCAGGTGGTCGTGGCGGAGATGGTGGGAATGCCACTGTGGGTGCGGGGAGTGGAGCTGTAGCCGGTGCCTCCGGTAATGGTGGTAATGGTGGTGCTATAAGTATTATTGCTTCTGGAGAACTTTCTATATCTCAAGAGCTCAACACCAGTTTTGGAACTCCTGGCACTCCTGGTGATAGGGATGCAGATGTTGGAAATGATGATGGTGTTGAGGTGGGAGTTTTAGGTGATTTCGGCTCAGGTGGTAATATACAGATTTCATCTGACGGAGTAATTACTCTTGAAGACGGCTCTATGGTAAATACCGGCGGCGGTACTTTCACCATAAACTCATTAAATGACACTACGAATTCTTTAATAGCCGCAGGTGGTATTAACTCAGTTGGCGGTGGTGTTACTTTTAATATTGCCGATACGGTGGAGCTAAGGGGGGCATCTAACGGTGGGTCTTTCTCTTTAGAAACTGGCGGTGGCGCCTTCACAATCAATTCTAATTCCAGTTTTACAAGCAGCGGGTCGATTGTAACAGAAAGTGGTAATGTCAATATTACCGCGGTAGGTGCTGTTGATATTCAGGGTAATATTAATTCCAGTGCTCTTGTAAATAATGTGAATGGTGGTGATGTCAGCATCACATCTGGTACCTCTTCGATAACCTTAGGTACGGAGTTGGTACCTCTTGATATTACCTCCTCCGCCTTTGGTGGCTCAGGTAGCGGTGGCTCCATTACCTTTAATTCTCGCAATAGTATCGTTGTACGTAACTCAAGAATTACCTCGCGTTCTGATGCCGTTGGTACAGACTCTACTCCGCTGGCAAGTAACAATGACATTAATTTTAATGTTACCGGAGATCTTGTTTCTTCCGGTCTGGATATTGACTCTTCGGTTACCCTAGACTCCGACATCATTAATGCCAGTGTGGGCCGTGGTGACGACCTTATGTCAACGATGGATGACATTGCATCTGTAGTTGCCTTTGGCGTAATTCTCAATGAGAGAACGGGCGATTTAATATCTATTGAAACTAGCTCGTTGGATGATTTGGTAACAGTAGGCGGAGACTTATTTAGTTTCTCGGGTGCTACTACCACCATCGACTTAGGTGTTGGTGATGATGCTTTAGATGCTTCCAGTAATGATCTAAATATAAGCGCGGTTGGGGAGGTTTCTTTAGTGTCTACGGGCTCTGGAACTGTAACCCTTCTGGGTGTAGAGGCCTTTGACAATATCGGAACCCTTTTGGGCAGCGATACCGATGAGAGTTTTGTGTTAACGGGCACAACGGTTACGGTAGATACCGTTCTCGATACTAGCTTTACCAACGTTTCTGTTATAGATGCTGGCAATGGCACCGATACCGTTGATATTAATACCGATAATGCTTCTTTGGGCGTTTCCGGTTTTACAACCGATTCTGGCGT
>NZ_BAAGIC010000019.1:0-90051 GCF_054658315.1 Sessilibacter sp. MAH1 | reverse complement strand
CCAGCTGAAGTTGAGAAAGCATTTAAATGATAAAAACCTCCTACAGGGTGGTATGAAAATAATTGACCACTACACAGTTAAAAGCTTCGTCGATAGGCTCGCGAAGCTTGTCTAACTTCTACAAACTTCCTTCTTAATTTCTTAATTCGCAATTTATCATAGACAATCCGTATAGCTAAAAGCCCACTGCATCAATGGAATAGATTCAGATTAAAAAAACACTCTTTAATTTATTGCTATTGTCATCAAAACCGATTAGCACTGATTACACCTTACGCTCGAACTCAATATCAAACATGTAAAATTACGAGCTAAAACCTGGGCACACAATGGCAACAATCACAGCACCAAAATAGATAAATGAATACAGGAAATTCTGATTAACCTAGAGTTTCCATTGAAAAAAGAATGTGTAGCCAACCTCAAGAAGTGTAAGCAATTAATATTGGCAAGAAACTTGAAATCGCATTTTCAATTTCTCCACTCGATTCAATCATGAATGAGTTAATCAGAGATTCCCATAGAAAGCATTCTTGTTCGAGCGGAGCAAACTTAACAAATAATTTCAGTTTAGTAAAACTTTAGTTGATGCCCAATAAACTTTATATTTGTTATATTTATGCATTTAATTCAACAGGAATTATCCGATGAAACATCTAGCTCTATTTTCTTTAATTTTTTTATCTATAAACGCTTTTGCTGGAGGTACAACGACGTCTACAATTGACTTCATCCAAATAAATTCCACTGGTAGTTTGCAAAATAGAGCATTTATTAAGCTTCATACACCTGCAACCAATCAACCCGCCTGTGCGACTGATAATCGTTTTACTGTTGATTTAACAACCGATGCAGGCAAATCTATTTTTAGTTCAGTAATCGCAGCTAAAGCGTCTGATCGAGAGATGTTTATCGGCGGAACTGGTGGTTGTACAGAAGGTTTTGAAAATGTTTCTTATGTTCGTTTTTTATGATAGTTACTAAGCGGGTAACACCCGCTTTATTTTCATTAACAATTGTAACCTTCCCCATAACAGAATCATTGAAAATGCCTTGTCGATAGGTAGTGATCCATATAATAAGATAAAGCAGCCAATATCATGTAGAAGTTGATATCGGTTTTGTCGAAGGCGCAGGACATTACCATTAACGTTGCAGCTATGTCGCCGTCGTCTTCTGGTGTTTTTTGCCAAGCTTCTTCAATAAGATCGGACATGGTTAGGTCGAAAAAATCACCTAAATGATTTCGCATTTTATTTTCAATCATTTTTAAGTTGTTCGACATGTCTCTGCTTAATTTAAGATATTCTTCAACCGCGCCTGAAACGTAAGTATCTGATTCAGAATTTTTACAAACTGTTTCCATTATAGGTTCCTATCTGTAATTTTATTAATGTATTGCATTTAAATAAGGGAAATACAAAGCAGAAAATAATGTCATTAAGCCAATAATTGTGGAGTAATCTTGGCTGAACACTTTGATAATTTCGACCTTTTGATCTGGGTAATCAATTCGTCAAGGTCTAAGCATTCAAAAAATAAATTTTAGGAAACTCTGATTAACCCAGAGTTTCCGGTGACACAAGGATGTGTCGCCAATTTCAAGAACGGTAAGTGATTGAAATTGTGAAGAAATTGGAAATCGCATTTTCAATTTCTGCGCTCTGATTAAATCATCGATGAGTTAATCAGAGGTTCCTTTATTTTAAATGTGGTCGATGTTTGTAAATCATAATTCGTGATCAATATTATTTGATATCAATGTCATTAATTGAAGCTTTAATTGTGTTAATAAATATACAAATACCGCTGCAAACTATTTTTCGGCATTCTTATAATTATCTATTTATGTGATTGTTAATACGCTTTGGTAAACACATGTAAAAAAGCGAGCCAAAACTAGATCGCAACACAATGACCACAAGACTTAACCTTATAACTCATAATGTGGTTGCAAATAAATCATACTCGTAACGTTTAGTCAAATAGAATGAACACAATTGCGGTTTTGCACACAATTCTGTCGCCTATTTCTACTTGTTATTGGCCTATCGGCCGATCGGTGTGACGATTCCGACAATTACGCCAAGTATTTTGTGGGTATAAGGATTGTATTCTTGCTGCTCATCGCGGCCGGTTGGATCATCTAACCATACCGATTGGCCGTTAGGTGCTAAGACTTTTACGGTCGGCCCTTTTTCAGGAGCCGATACAATGGCCAGCGATTCTAGAGGTGTTAGGAAAGGAAGGTTTTGCCACTGGTTTTCAATTTTTGCTTTTGAATAATCAACAACCAATATTTGGCGAATTCGCGCGCCAAGTGGTTCGTTAAAGCTAACGATTCCGTTTGACGGCAAACCGAGTAATGAGCGCCCTTCTAGTAAATATTCCTGCAAATAGGACTCAATTTCGACAGAGTTACCGGCAATGAAGGCATCGATTTGATTCCAACGAATAATGGGAACACGTTCGTTACCATACTCACGTTTAGTCTCCGGCTCGCCTTTGCCGAGCGCCAACCATTCGGGATCAACGGATAATGATGACGCCAAGCTAAAGGTCGCACCTGAAACGCCGCGCTTGCAGCTTTCCATGGAGGAAATAGCTTGTTGAGAGACACCCGATTTGTCGGATAACTCATATTGAGATAATCCGCGCAGTTTTCGAGCGTATTTGAGTCGTTCGCCGTAGTTCATCGGCGTAATGTACTACTTTTAGAGTAATTCGACCAACCCTTAGTTAGCTTGACCTTTAAACTACAATATGGGTATTCTTATTCAATACTGTAACGTTTAAGAATCACACCAGGGAGGGTCAATGAGCAGATATGCTTTGGAAACAGCCATTTTAAAGGCTGGAGGCCAAACTCAATTGGCAAGAAAGATAAATCTTGCCATTGATTTAATGATTAAAAACGGTTGTTACAAAGACGAGCGACCACCGCTTAAAGTCAAACAAAATAATATATGGAAATGGTTAAACGATTACAAAGGACCCATTCCACCCGCCGAGTATGTTGTACCTATAGAATTTGCTGTGGGTATACCGCGAGAGAAACTTAGAAAAGATTTATATTTAACGATCATCGACACCAAGATAAAGTATTAATTTCACATCATTATTTACCCAAATTGTGGGAATAATATCTATTGAATACCGTATTTTATGACCAGTTATATTACTGAGTATTTTTATTAGCTGCCAAAACGTTGATCAAACTGAAGCAGCCTAACCCCTAACTGATCAATATCATCGCCTTGGTATTGCTCCAGCAATAGTTCGTAAAGGGTTTGTGCTTTATCCCGTTTATTAATGGCTAAATAAAAATCGATTTCTTTCATTAGAGCAGTTTTTACCTTGTCACTCAATGAATCTCCATCAATCTCAAGCAAGTCATTTTCTGGAGAAATATCGTCACCAAAAGAATAAAATTCGTTAGCTTTTTTATCTTCTACGCGTATAGCGTTTTTTTCGCTACAAATGAGTTGATCTAAATCATCGAGGCCTTCCGGCGATTCAGAACAGTCTAAATGCTCTGCAATCATGTCGGAATCATCGAGGTATTTAATCGTTAAATTGTCATCGATAGTTAATTCCGCTGTTTCCTTTATTTCTTTTAAGTCCTGCCTATCTTTTGATGAAGGTTTTGCTTCTTGACCGGCTAACGCCAGTTCATCCAACAGTTCTTGATCAAGTTGAAACTCTGGGCAGTCGACCTCTTCCAAATTCATTAAATTTTTGGGTAGAGAATCTGCATTAATGATCAACTCTTCTTCGGGAAGAAGCGCTTCTAGCTCATCGAGGTTTGTATCAATTGTATCGACGACATTGTCTTTAAATGTGCTCGCGTTGGCTTTTTTCCTTTGTGATTCTTCATCCAACTTCTGCTTTTTGATGAAATCTCTGGTAACGTTGATTTTTTGCAGAGGATCATAATCGTTAAAAACATCTGCTGGAAACTTTTCGGAGTGAAATGGAATCAGCTTTTCGGCAGATACCGCTTCTATCTCACCCAAGTTATAATTGCCTGATAATTTTTCAGCTCGCGTTTTTTCCGAAGTTTTATCTGCAAAAAAAGTATTGCCAACAAAGCTTGTATTGTTCGCCATTGAGGATTTTTCAAAAGTATCCTTTGGTGTCGTCTGAGTATTATCACTCGCCTGCTTAGATTCTATGCAGTTCAAATTTGCATGAGGCGTGTCGGAAGTCGGCGAATTTTTTCCGTAATGCTCTGCCTGCTCGGTATATTTTTTTTCCTCTGTAATTGAAGTCGAATTTTCCAAATTCGCTAAATTAATGCCAATGTCTGAATGACTAATTTCTTCTATTATTGGGTTTTGTGCATCTGAGTTGTTGTCTTGTGCAATTTCAGCCGGGCGCTTCCTTTTTAAAAATAATATTGCCGACAACATAAACACCAGAGAAGCCACGGCAAAAAAATACCAACCCGATAAATACCATTGATTTTGTTCGCTCTCGGTCACTGAGCCGTTATTGTTTGCGGGTAAATTCAACCTATTTAATGTTGACGAACTTTCTGTTTGCACGTTATTAGCTACAGATATTGCATCTTCACTAGAAACACTTGTATCAACAGTCGCCCTTTGCTGCAAACTTGCTATTTGTTGCTCTTGTAATGCTAAAACCCGTTCCAGCAATTCTTTCATACCGCCATTTTCAATGAGTTCAATACGTTGACGATAATAATCGTTTTCCCGTTTTAGTCGGGCAATTTCTTCTGCGGCAGAATCTATTTGGCTTTGTAAACGCAAAATTCGTTCGGCGGTGGACTCTGAGTTATTTGTGTTCAGCCTCGAATCTTTATCTTCAATTAACGCATAAACATCTTGCTCGCTTTTGGCCGATAATCTTACCCGAGATTCAATAGCGGAAGTATTAAGTGCTGCGATATCAGTATTATTATTCTCTTGCGAGACTATTTTTTTGGCAGCTTGAGTTTCAACTATCGAACGTCGAGTTAGGCCAGCAACGTCTTTTTGACCAGATGCGTGAATATCAACTGGATAAAAATATTCAAGCTTTGGCAAATTAAGTGTTGTACCAACAGACAATGTTGATGGATCGCCATTAATAAAAGCTTGTGGATTGTTCTCTATCAGCCATTGGCTTGCACGTAAGGTTAAACTTTGGCTGGATTTTTCAGTGTAACGCCCCCAATTGCGAGCAATTAAGCTAACAGTATCACCGGGACGAACAACGTAACTATCTTGAAAATCCGAATAATTCTCGGTGTTTTTTGTATCATTAATTTTCGATGAATTATTGCCAGTATTAGCCGTTTTATCGCTTTGGATTTCAGCGGTGTTGTTTGCAAGATTAGTTTCTATCGATACGTTAGGTGTCTCGGGTAATACCGTGTAAACGCGATAGACATTGCCATTGGGCCAAGCCAACTCTATGGCAAATTCTATGAAAGGTTCACGAATAATTTGTTTGGATTGTAAATAAACCTCAACCGAATTGATATTAGATTTTAATTCTACCGACAAAGGAAAATACTGATAGATTTCGGACAAACCCAGTTGCTGCGTTTCTCTGAGCGTTAGTTGCCTGACTTGTATATCATCAATATCAACGTCATTACCAATTAATGTAATAGAAGCTTGTAACGATTCGCCAAGTTCCGCTTTGGCATTTATATCACCTAAGCCTAATGCATAAACCTGTGAACTGCCAGCGAGTGTCGCATACACCAATAAGCGTTTACTTATAGAAATAGCCTCTAATGTTAGCTCATTAGCAGACTTCAATTTTTTTTCGTTTACAGTTAAATCATATTGTGTTGAAGCTCTCTGTTTTTCTGTCAGGAAATACGTTTTTATAAAATGCGCTATCACTTGCTTTAGAAACACCAATAAAAAACCTTTGCTATGTCGATCAATCATTATTCGGAATGTATTTTTACGAAAAACTCTCTCAACCTGAACTGAGGGTAACGCAAGGTTATATGGCTTAGAACCGAGCTTAATCAGGACTTGCTGTATTATTAACAATAGCAAAAGCTCTAAAAATAGCCGGACCAACAAAGGTAAATTCTGTTTAGATCAATAGAATTTTGAATATAGAAATAAGTGTTATTGAAATTGGAAATTAAAACGACAGAAATACAGATTTTTAGGAATTTTATGTATAGGAAACCCTGATTAACTTAGAGTTTCTCGCGACACAAGGATGTGTCGCCAATTTCAAGAACGGTAAGTGATTGAAATTTTGAAGAAATTGGAAATCGCATTTTCAATTTCTGCCCTCTGATTAAATCATGGATGAGTTAATCAGAGGTTCCTATAGGTAACTCCAATTAACCTAGAGTACCCAGTAACGCAGAGAAGCGTCACCAAATTCAAGAACTGCTCGTGATTGAAATTGCGAAAAAATTGCAAATCACATCTTTAACTTCTGTCTTATGATTGAATCGTCGATGAGTTCATCAAAGATTTCTATTGATAGGAATTGGTGATAGGAATTGGTGATAGGAATTGGTGATAGGAATTGGTGATAGGAATTAGCGATAGGAACCGGCGAGTGATGAGAAGTTACAAAAGAAAAGTGGTTATAAAAACGCCGCCACAGCGGCAAGTTGGTCACTGTGGCGGCGATGCATTTTGTGTAGGTAATCGTTAAAACATTAGGTTACGGCAATGTGGCGTATTCTTTTTCGAGTTTTTTCAGTTGTTTTTTACCCAGTTCACCAGCAACAACATTAAGTGCATGTCGTAACCTTGCGCGCGACATGTCTGGACCAAGCAGAGTCATAGAATCAAACACCGAGAAAGACGCGGTGGTACCTGCGATGGCAATAAACAAAGGCGCTAAAAAGTCCTTCATTTTTATACCCATGGCATCGGCTAAACCTTTTAAGGTATTAAACAGTTCATCGCGTTCCCAAACACGCAGAGCCTCAAGCTTCCATAAGGCAAATTGCAATACGCGTTTTAGATCGTCTTCTTCAAGTTTTAATTCTTTAAAACTGTCACTGGTAATGGTCAATTGACCCGATGCCAAAAACGCGACCAGCGGTATAAAGTCGCTGAGGGTATTCATGCGTGTTTGCGCGTGTGGCAATACCTTTAATAGATTGTCTTGGTTTAACGCCCACTGTTGTATACGTGATGCCAATTGCTCGGTTGAGAAGTTTTCGCGAATCCAAAGGCCGTTTAACCAGCTTAATTTGTCTACGTCGAAAATTGGCCCCCCCAAAGAAACGCGCGTTAAATCGAAGGCTTCCATCATTTCAGACAGGCTGAATTTTTCACGCTCATCGGGCATAGACCAGCCCATACGACCCAAATAATTCAGTAACGCTTCTGGTAAATATCCCATGCGTTGGTAATACCAAATGCTGGTTGGATTTTTACGCTTACTGAGTTTTGATTTATCGGGGTTACGCAATAGCGGTAAATGGCACAACGTTGGCATTTCCCAACCGAAGTATTGGTATAACAACTTATGTTTGGGTGCTGAGTTAATCCACTCTTCGCCACGGATAACGTGGGTAATTTCCATTAGATGGTCATCAACCACATTTGCCAAGTGATAAGTTGGTAAGCCGTCAGACTTCAACAAAACTTGGGCGTCGATTTGGCCCCAGTCTAACTCGATGGTGCCGCGCAACATGTCGTCGATTGGACATGGGCCGGTACCTTCTGGAACCATCATTCGCACCACATAGGGCATGCCTTCAGCTTCGCGACGTTGTACTTCTTCGTCGGATAGTTTCAGCTCGCTGGGTTTCAGTGCCGCAAAACCACCGGCGGCACGTCGTGCTTCTCGCAGTTCGTCTAATTCTTCTGGGGTTCGGTAACAGCGAAACGCGTGTCCGGAGTCCAATAATTGTTGGGCGTATTTTTGATAAATTTCGCGACGTTCACTTTGACGATACGGGCCATGTGGGCCACCAACGTCTGGACCTTCATCCCAATCTAGACCCAACCAGCGTAGGCTATCAAATATTGCCTGTTCAGATTCTGAGGTTGAGCGAACCTGATCGGTGTCTTCAATACGCAGCAAAAATTGGCCGCCGTGGCTGCGAGCGAAACACAGATTGAATAGGGCGATGTAAGCGGTACCTACGTGCGGATCGCCGGTAGGAGAAGGTGCTATGCGAGTACGAACGGTCATGGAATAAGGGTTTCCTGAAACTCTAAACAGAATGAAATCAGTGATTATACGGGTGTCGTCAGAGAAGATTAAAGTGTGATCTGAACTTTCGTAAATTTGCCGTAAATTTAATCGGTTTATGACACTTTTACGAACGTCTTTTGCACAATTATTAAAGCGACTGTGTTTTGCATGGATTGTATTAATCTTCAGCAATTCGAGCTGATTTTAGTAAAGATTCGCTAAACCTGAGTTATTAACCGGGCGAAACGCCCTGTTTTCATGCTTCGATTTTGGTATTATGCGCGCAAAATTTAACGCCAGAGAATATGCCCCAGCGCTATAACTCCTTATTTCACCTCAACGAAAAGCAATCCCAATGTTAAATTCCGATGCTCTTAATCAACTGTCTCAACTAAAGCACAGTATTCGCGCCGCTAAAAACCTGGCTCAAGGTACTGTAAGAGGAACAAAAGGCCGATACGGATTTGTTGTACTTGATGACGAACGCGAAGCCTTCCTCGACCCAGACCAAATGAACCGTGTCTTCCCCGGTGACCGAGTAGAAGTTGATTTAAGCACCAATGATAAAGACCAATTGGAAGCACAGCTTGAGAAGTTGATTAAGTCGGAGTTAAAAGAGTTTGTTGGTACTTATTTAGAAAAAGGTAAAGGCCATTTTGTTGTACCCGATGTGCCCTTCTTCAGCCGTTGGGTGTTCTTACCGCCGAAAGGTCGCGGTAAAGCTAAAAACGACGATTACGTGCGCTGTAAAATTACTCACCACCCATTTGAGGATGGTAAAGCACAGGCCAAGGTTATCGAACATATTGGCAGTCGTGACGACCAAAGTATTGAACGAACTTACATTATTAATAAGTTTCAATTGCGTGACACTTGGAACGAAGCCCACCTTAAACAGTTAGAAAGTCTAAAAGAAAACCCGCAACCATTTGATTTGCAAGAGCCACAACGCGTAGATTTAACGCACATTCCATTTGTTACCATCGATTCTGAATCTACCAAAGACATGGACGATGCGCTATTTGCAGAAACTACGGAATCCGGTTGGAAGCTGGTGGTTGCTATTGCTGATCCGAGTTCGGGTATCAATTTGGAGAGTCCACTGGGCCAAGAAGCCTTAGCGCGTGGGCAAACCATTTATTTCCCCGGTAATTCGGCGCCGATGATTCCCAACGAATTATCAGAAGACAGTTATTCGCTGGTAGCTCAAGAAAATCGTCCAGCACTGGTAATTACTTTGGCCATTAATTCCGACGGCAGTGTCGATAATTACGAATTCGCTGTAGCAACCATTCGCTCACACGCAAAGCTCAGTTATGACTTTGTCAGTAGCATTTTGGACGGCGCTGAAGAAGCGAACGACCTTAGCGATGAAGTTAAAGTATCTTTATCTCTTCTAAAGTCAGTTGCGAATGCTCGATTTGAATATCGCCAAAAAAATGCCTTAGTCATGGAAGAGCGCCCAGACTACGAATACAAATTAAATGAAGCTGGAAAAATAAGCGATATTATTCGTGTCGATCGCAACAGCGCACAAAAAGTGGTTGAAGAGGCCATGTTGGTGACCAACGTTGTAGCTGGACAATATTTAGAACAACACAACCTTGCTGGGCTGTTCTCAACACACGCAGGTTTTAGAGAAGATCGTCTACAACAAGTGAATAAGCTGTTGGCTTCAGATCTGGGCGAAGATGCAGACATTGGCGATATTCAATCGCTTGCAAGCTACCAAAAATTAATCTCTGATTTGCAACATCAAGACGACAAATCCACCTTGTTAGCTGTGTTAAAGCGTCAATTGCGTCCGAGCGAATTAAGCTTTGAAGTTAAACCGCACCTAGGTTTAGGTTTTAGCCACTACGCCAATATTACTTCGCCTATTCGTCGTTTTAACGATCTATACAACCACATCATTATTAAGAACTCCTTAGGTTTCTATAAAGCCGAGTCCATCAACGAAGCGCAATTAACAACCCTAAAAGAACAAAACAGCGAAGGTCGCTATGCTTGTCGTCAACTAGAGCAATGGTTAATTTGCCAATACATGAACAATTTTGTCGGCCAAGAATTTGAAGGACAAGTATCTATGATCACCAGCCAAGGTGTTGGTGTTCGACTGAACAAAAATGGTGTTGAAACATTTGTACAATTGCGCGATCGCAAAGACAAAGAACAAAAAATAGAATTTAATCCCGATCGTCTAACATTAAAAGTTGAAGATCAAGAATTTGTATTTGATCAGTTAATTACTGTAAAAATTACTAACGTCGATGTAGAGCGTCGCCAAATTGCCAGCACTCTCGTTACTGCGTAATCAAATAACTGAATACTAAAGGGCCTTACGGCCCTTTTTTTATTGTACGGAATAATATCTCTAGTAAACTCCAATTGGTTTATGCCTAATGAGATCGACGGCCAGATATTAAAGGTACGTTTTTTTAAGTTCTCTATAATTTCAATAAAAGAGAACTCTGATTAAATCGTGGATGAGTTAATCAGAGCGTCCAAACGTCTGCCAGTACTATTCAATAAACGAGACCTGCCATGACACACATTAATAATAACAGCCCTATTCTTGTCACTGGCGCTACCGGATATGTTGCCGGGCATCTAGTAAAAAAACTACTAGCAAAAGGACACACCGTTCATGCAGCCGTTAGAGATCCAGAAAACCTAGAGAAGCTTAAATACCTTAACGAAATTGCCGCACAAACCAGCGGCAACATTGTGTATTTTAAAGCAGATTTATTAAAGCCGGGATCTTATGCTCAGGCTATGAAAGGCTGCGAACTGGTGTATCACACAGCCTCGCCTTTTATGTTGAAAGTTAACAATCCCAAACGGGATCTTATCGAACCGGCATTATTAGGAACACGTAATGTTTTAGAAGAAGCCAATTACACAGAAAGTGTAAAACGCGTTGTTGTTACCAGCAGTTGCGCGGCTATTTACGGTGATAATATCGATTTACAAACCATTCCCAACAAAACACTCACCGAAGAACATTGGAATACCACGGCATCAGAATCTCATAATCCTTACGCCTACTCAAAAACACTGGCAGAGCGAGAAGCGTGGAAAATTGCCAAGGCTCAATCGCGCTGGGATTTGATAACCGTTAATCCGTCGTTAGTTATTGGCCCAGGAATAAATCCGAATGCCACTTCAGAAAGTTTTAATATCATCAAACAACTGGGTGCCGGTAAATTAAAATCCGGTGCGCCCAAGTGGGGTTTGGGTTTGATCGACGTTAGAGATGTTGCCGAAATTCACCTTCAAGCCGGCTTCACGCCATCAGCTCATGGACGTTACATCGCTTGCGCCTACAGCACCGACACCTACGCCATGACACGATTATTACTGGAGAAATACGGTACACGTTATCCAATTCCAAAATCGTGTTTACCAAAATGGTTATTATGGTTAGTTGGGCCACTGGTGGATAACACATTAACGCGAGAAATGATCAGTAAAAATGTAGATTATCCTTGGCAGGCGGATAACAGCAAGGCTACAAAGGCTTTTAACATGAATTATCGCGATCTAAAAACATCGCTGGAAGAATTTTTTCAACAAGCCATTGATAGTAAGCTTTTCTGAGGGTATGAAATTGCTATTAAACCGGATTTATCATCCTCGCAAGGCAGTGTTGTAAATCAAGCTCTAACAATATTATGGAAACTCTGATTAACCTAGAGTTTCCCACGACACAAGCATGTATCGTCAATTTTAAGAACGGTAGGTGATTGAAATTGTAAAGATATTGGAAATCGCACTGTCAATTTCTGTCGTCGGATCAAATCATGGATGAGTTAATCAGAGGCTCTCTTAAATATATTGCGTATAAAACCTACATAGGCAAATACAACGAAAATAATCCGCCGCTGAGCATTTCGCTGTTGGTTAATTTAATATAGCCAGCACTCCCATTGTGACGGTGCATAGCGGCAATTTTCTCGGCAAAATAAATCCCTAAATGGGTACGATCAAGAGAATCCTTTTCGAAAACGTTTTCACGATCACTGTGCAATAGCTTTTCGGGAAATCCTGAACCGTTATCGGCAACGTAAATGTGCAAATAGCCTTGAATGGCTTCGGCGCCAACCAAAATTTCATTTTTTGTGTATCGACATGCATTGATCAGTGCATCGTTGATAATACTTGCCACCAGATCAACATCTAAAAAACCTGTTAAATCTGCTTCGCACACTATTTGAGCGTGTATGTTTTCGGAATCAATTAAATTTTGATTTCTAAGAACTTGTTCCTCTAATAATTCAGCAATAAAGCAATTATCAATGTGTATTGGTAAGCGATTATGCTGCAACCGATACACTGACAATATTTTCACCAAATCTACATTAATTCTTGAGGCTTCGTATTGCACGGTTGCGAGTTGTTTTTTTAACTCCACGGGTAATGTCTGCTTATCGTAAGAAAAAATTTCATCTAACGACGCCATCAACATTCCCATGGAATTTTTCATATCATGCACACTGACTGCAAGCGCTAATGAAAAATCTGCCTCTGTGCTGGCATCAGCGTTGGCCTTTACATTCATAGTCATTAAACCGGTTTTTTATCGAATAAACGTAACTGATGAATTTCGTTTTCTAAGGCTCTTAAGCGATCAAATTGAGCGTCAGATTTAGAGATCCGAGTTCTAACTTTAGATAACGATTTTTCAATATCTTCTACGTATTCTTGACGCACACCATGATGCTTTACATCTTCAACCATAACCTGAATTAGGTTGAGATTTACACCGATATGATTGGGTGATAAACGTCGAGCTTGCAAAAATTGTTGAATAGCAGTGGGATATTCTTTTGCTTGATAAGCTTCGATGCCGCGACGGTTAATTTCAGCGATGTAGCGAGTATTTTTCTTGCTAACAGGGTCATCCAACAAGTCATCAATTTTTGCGAGAGCGTCGTCGTCTTTCGCGTATTTTTTCACAAGAAAATTAAGTTTCTCAGTTGCTTTTTGTTTTTCAGAAGTTGCTTTTAACGCTCGAACATACTCAAGTTCAAAGTCTAGTGAAACATCTTCTTCTGCCACTGTTGCAATTAACATTTCAGACTCTTGAACCAAATTATTTGCCTCAGTCATCTTATTTTGGGCGCTATTTAATTGTGCCAACACACAATTGGTAGTGGCGTGTTGAAGATTATCAATTTTTAATTGACCAATTTTATTCATTAAATATTTTTGCGAATCTTCACAAAAATCTTCGCTAGATTCTGTTACTTGTTGTGCGTATTTCACCGCATTTTGAGAATACAAAACAAATTGATTTAAATCTGAATAAACCGAATTTTGCGCTAATCGCACCACGCGTTTACCCGTTTGAGCGGCAACCAGATAATCATGATTGTCGGATGCAACCTCTAATAATTTATGCTGCCGCAATAACGCCAGTGGTGATATCTGTACAGCTTTTTGCAAAACTTCTTGTTGCTTAAGAAATTGCTCTTGCGATTCATAAAGGTTGGATAAAAAATCGTAACCTCGCATAAAGAAAGGATTGACCTGTAAAAAATCGCCAATCTTTTTCTCGGCGATATCACCCTCACCTTTGGCCATATTCACTTTACTTAAGCCTAATATGGCCCAGTCTAACTCTCTTTGCGCCAACACGGATTGGTAGAGATGATGAGCCTCATCTAAATCTCCAGCGTTGATTAAAGCTTCACCCAACATTTTTTGGCAAATGGGCGAATACGGGCCTTTTTTGCGAATATGTTCCTTACAAAACTCAATGACCGCTGACGAATCTTCCGACTCAAGCGCTTGATACAACGGCGATAGCAAAAATCGTTGCTGTAATATTTTACTGAGCCGTTGTTGCAGGCTCTTGGCGGTAACGGGCTTAGTAAGGTACGCATCAGGCTCAACATCGGCTGCGGCTAAGACAACATTTTTGGTATTTTCGGCCGAGACCAGCATAAAAGCCTGCTGATGATGCAGAATTTTATGAAAACGCAGGGCCTCCAACACTTGCAAACCGGTTTTCCCGGCACCTAAATTGTAATCGGCGATAATCGCTTTGTAGTTACGTGAACGGCACATGCGAATGGCACTTTCACCGGTATTAGCGGTGTCAATTTGCGCAGCTCCCAAGCTATCGAGCATACGCATCAACGCAAAGCGGAATCCCTCGAAGTCATCAACGATCAAAATATCAAGCGGGCCGTCGGATTTTATTGGCATATCAATACAGTCTAAGCAAATAGGTTTCAGTACAAGTTTAGTCTCGACTTAACAATTCGGTAGAATTCAATCACGCTAGAATGACAACCGGTTCACATGCCACTGGCGAGCGGATGTCTAAAACATTAGAATTCCGCCATTTATTAACTCAGACAGACATAATTGCACTGGAAATCAATGCCAAACGATCACGTTCAAGATCCCGACAATCGCGCGAACACAGATACCGTTTTCGCCAATCCGATGGCGGCTATCGATAAGTTTGCGTTCAATAAGGCTGTTGTTGACGTATTTCCTGACATGATCAAGCGCTCAGTACCTGGTTATTTAACAATTATCGGCATGATTGGCGATCTCACCAGTCGATATGTGCAAGCAAATTCAAATTGCTACGATCTGGGTTGTTCTCTAGCGGCAGCCACGTTGGCCATGCGACAAAATATTGGTGAGCGGGGCTGCGAAATTATCGCTGTCGATAATTCACAAGCGATGATTGAACGTGCCCAAAAGATGATGGCCAGAGACCACAGTGCTACGCCTGTGACATTGGTGTGTGACGATATTAATGGTATCGAAATAAAAAACGCGTCGATCGTTGTTTTGAACTTTACCTTGCAATTTATTCCGGTACAGCAGCGCGATAAATTGCTCGCCAACATTTATCAGGGTTTAAATCCCGGTGGCGTATTAATTTTATCGGAAAAAATTGCCTTTGAAGATCAGCGTCACAACCAGTTGATGATTGATCTATACCACGATTTTAAACGCGCTAATGGTTACAGCGATTTAGAAATTTCTCAAAAACGCGAGGCGCTGGAAAACGTATTAATTCCTGAGACATTAAGCCAACATCGCCAACGACTTAAAAGCTCGGGCTTTGATGATGCTGACGTTTGGTTTCAGTGTTTTAACTTTGCCTCAATGATTGCACAAAAAACGACTCATTTATAAACACGACTCATGCTTGAACACTACCAAGATTTAATTAACGAACTGCAAAATACAGAACTGCAAGCTTGGGCCGATGTAATTGCCGAACAAGTTGCCAGCGGCTTAAGTGAACAACGTTTTGGTGATCTCACTGAATGGAAAAAGGCTTTGTACGCCTTACCAAAAGTTAGTAGTGAATTTACTGATTTAAAAAACGGTGTATTTATTGGTGAAAATGGTGATTGCTCGCCAGAAATTCAACAAGAGATTCACGATCGTTTAGCGGATTTAATTCCTTGGCGTAAAGGCCCTTTTCACGTCCACGGTACGCACATAGATACAGAATGGCGCTCTGATTGGAAGTGGGATCGTGTATTGCCACACATATTACCATTGAAGAATAAAACGGTGTTGGATGTGGGCTGTGGCAGCGGTTATCACTGTTGGCGAATGTATGGCGAGGGCGCAAAACGTGTCATTGGCATTGATCCCTCACCGCGATTTGTGGTGCAGTTTGAAATGATCAAACATTTTATCGGCAAAGTTCCTGTACATGTTTTACCCATACCCATGGAAGCTGTACCCAGTGAATTAAATGCGTTTGACACCGTATTTAGTATGGGTGTTTTATATCATCGCCGATCACCCTTCGATCATATAAAAGAATTACGAGATGCATTAAAAAACGGCGGGCAATTGGTTCTAGAAACATTAGTGGTTGATGGCAAATTCGGTTATAGCCTTGTGCCAGAAAAACGCTACGCCATGATGAACAATGTGTGGTTTATTCCCACACCCGAAACCCTAGCCTCTTGGTTAAAGAAAATGGGCTTTAATTCAATTGAGCTGGTGGATTTGAATGAAACCAGTTTTGAAGAGCAACGCCAAACGCCGTGGATGAAATTCCATTCTTTGGAACAATTTTTAGACCCGAATGATCACAGTAAAACTGCAGAAGGACACCCTCGACCTAAAAGAGCGGTTTTTACGGCAATTAAATAGCGTTAAAAAGACTCTGAATTAGTTAAAGGAAACTCTGATTAACCTAGAGTTTCTCGCGACACAAGGATGTGTCGTCAATTTCAAGAACTGTAAGTGATTGAAATTGTGAAGAAATTGGAAATCACATTTTCAATTTCTGTCCTCTGATTAAATCAAGGATGAGTTAATCAGAGGTTCCTAAAGTCGCCTTAACGAATTTTATATAAAAAAACCTCCAATTAACTTATTGGAGGTTTGAACTCTCAATGCTTTTTATAGGAATCGTTAAGCATTGAGAATTTTCATGTTAACAATTAAGAATAAAACCTAGGCTTTTTTCTGAGTTTCAATCCAAGTATCAACAATGTGCTCAAGTACCGATAAAGGTACCGCGCCCCCGCCTAAAACAACATCGTGAAACGCTTTAATATCGAATTTATCGCCTAACTCTGATTCGGCTTTGGCTCTAAGTTCTTGGATTTTTAACATACCAATTTTATAGCTGGTGGCTTGTCCGGGAATGACCAGATAACGGCGAACTTCCGATACGGCTTGTGCCTCTGTAATAGCGGAATTTGCCTTGAAATAATCAATGGCTTGTTGCTCTGTCCAGCCTTTCGCGTGTAATCCGGTATCAACAACCAATCGAATAGCACGCCACATTTCTGAGCCAATACGGCCAAAATTAGACAAGGCATCGGCGTAGGTGCCGGGCATTTCGGTGGCTAATTTCTCAGAGTACAGTGCCCAGCCTTCGGTGTAGGCGGTAAAGCCGGTTTGAGTTCTAAACACTGGAATATCGGTAAGCTCTTGGGCAATGGCAATTTGCATATGATGGCCCGGTAAGCCTTCGTGATAAGCAATAACTTCAAGCTCGCGTTTTGGCATTGCGGTCATATCGGATAAATGCGCGTAATAAACACCTGGGCGGCTACCGTCTGGCGTTGGTGGGAAATAATGCTGAGCAGCACCGTCTTTTTCGCGGAAAGATTCCACACGTTTTACTACCATATCGGCTTTTGGCAGAATGCCAAAGTATTCTGGCAGTAACGATTTTATATTGTTGATGGCAGCGGTCGCGTCGTCTAGATAACCTTGGCGGCCTTCATCTGTGTTTGGGTAATAAAGTCGTTCGTCGTCTTTATTGGTGCGAAGAAATACAAAGAATTCGGCAAGAGAACCTTCAAAGCCAAATTCAGCTTTAACTTGTTCCATTTCTCCACGTAAACGTGCAACTTCTTTCAAGCCAATTTCGTGAATTTCATCAGACGTTAGATTGGTGGTTGTTTGGTTGGCCAATCGCTCGTTGTAGTAGGCTTTACCGTTGGGTAATGCACCAACGCCGTGGGCTTTTTCGCTGGCATTCACTCGATCTTTTTTCTGCCACGCAATTAAACGCTCGTAGGCAGGTTTAAAATCGTTGATCAGGTGTTGTTTGGCTTTTTCGGTTAATGAATCGGCAGTTTTTTGATCAATTTTTCCGTCTTCTAACAATTTATTAATGTTTGATTTAGCACTCGCCCAAACATCACTATCTTCGCCTTCGGTGAAAGGTGCGCCGGTAATAATCGCGGTAGATTCTTCAATAACAGCATCAAAGGCAAAATACGGTGGACGAACGCCTTTTTTCGCAACCTTCATTGAAAAATCGACTAACTGATTTAACGCACGACCCGTTTCTTTTATTCGCGATACGTAGTTTTCCATATCTTCTTGCGATTGAACGGACTGGAAAGAAATCAAAATTTGCGGAAACAATGTATGAATGGCATTCATCTGTTCAAAGACATAGCTGTTGTCTGAGAACTTATCTTGAGCTAGGTTTTGCTCGGCTTGATACACCCAAATATCGTAAGAAACCTTGGCATCTGAACTTAATTTGTTGTAATCAAAGCTTGATTTAAGCTCAGCCAGATTGGCTTTGACTAGCTCTAGATTTTCTTCGAAAGCGGCCTCAGAGAAATCGTCGATCTCACCTTGTCTTTCAGAGCGACCTAAAAAGGTCAGTCCAATTGGGCTACGGAGTATATTTTGCTCGAATTTTTCATCAAACCACGCGTTAAGACGCTCACTCTCTTTTTTAATGACTTCGGCGTCATAAACTTGCGCTACTGCGGAACTGCTGTAATCGGTAGCGGCACTCTTGTCGGGTGCGCCAGCACCTAGGGTGCAACCCATGAGAGATAACGTGGTTAACGCTGCTAATACACTGTATCGCATAAAATTTCCTATATTTTTTTGTCTGAACAGCACTTTATTGGAGAAAACTGAATCAATCAGAACCTCTTGCCGTGCTTTACAATAATCAATTGTTGTCGCTTGCGACTACCAAGACGAGTTATCTTGCGATTAGCCCAAATTACGGGCCAATACTAAGTAACATAACGCGCCATAAAAAATAGATACCTACAGATTTAAAGAAAGCTCTGATTAACTCAGAGATTCCAGCGATACAAAAATCTGACGCCCATACCAAGAACTGTAAGCAACTGAAACCACGAAGTAATTGGAAATCGTACTTTCAATGTCTATCTTCTGCTTGAATCACGGATGATTTTATTAAAACCACCGCTATGACGAGAGTTTGAGAGAAATGGTTTATTCTAATAACATTAATTTACAATACTTTTTGGCCGCTATGACTTTCTGAAAACTGTGACTTTGCGAAAATAATGCACACAAGAGTGCGTAGAAATGACAATTTGGCAATAGAGATTTATATAAGCGCCTAATTTTTCCCACCTTCAGATGCGTATCATGAATAGTGTTTCTGTTTATTTTGGCTCAAATAACGTACTGCAAACCTTTGAACGTATTCTATGAGCAACTCCGATTAATCCCGAGTTTCAGCGGCACGCGAATGCATTGCCCATTCTTAGAATTGTAGGTAACTACAATTACCATGATCGAATCTTGGAGGCGTTAACCAGAAACACCCATAGAACTTGTAAGCCCGTTATTGAATTTCGGCACTGGAATTAAATGATCAACGCAATAAAGAAGATTTTATGTTTTTAGCAGAGCAGAAAATATTCCTCTCCTAAATTATGCATTTGATAGGTAATCAACACTTGCAACTCATTATTTTTAGCTGCATTTAAAAATGAGAAAGGAATAAATAATTTATGGATAAATATCGGGCTTTAAATACGACTCTAATCCCGTTTGTGGAAGAACTTGAAATTGCTTGAGCTTTTCCAAGCGTTCAGTCAGATTTTCGCAGGGTTTCATGTTAACGGCTTTTAGCTTTAGTACATAAGCACCTAGGCTGTTAAAAATCTCGTAATCGTCGATATGATTACTGGCAAATTGCCAATTAGGATAAACGCCGTAATAGACGGCCTCTAACCCATTGCTTTTAGTACGGCAATATAAGGGTAGATTCGGAACGGTTTTAATAAATAAGCTTGCTTTTTCTGGACTTTCAAAGGCCGCTAATTGAATGGTATAGACTTCATCATAATAAGAGGCGTGTGCGCTGAAACTCAATAAGGTTGCAATCATGCATAAAAAGATTAAAACCGATTTTTTTGCCCGTTCAGACAAAGGTAACCACCAAGACCTGAATCTGCGGTGATTAAAAATCGGATTTTTATCAAACATAACCCTTCCCGAGCGACTATATTCAGCTAATTTCTTAAAATCGAACAAATAGATAAAATTTATATCAACTTATAACACAATACAAAAGCTGTGAACTTTATTAGTAATAAGAAATTTCAATAAGTGGAATTATGCGATATACGTATTTGTTTTGATTCATTCTATTTGAGCCAGTTACGGCGCCTTACTGGGTTGTTACCAGGCTGTTTTCGGTAATCATTCCCCTACTGTGCACTTAACGAAGATTACGCAATAAACCATAGTTTTTAAATCGTTAAAGCATAGAATCACAAATTAAACTATAGGAACCGCTGATTAACTCATCCCTGATTTAATCAGAGGACAGAAATTGAAAATGCGATTTCCAATTTCTTCGCAATTTCAATCACTTACCACTCTTGAAATTGGCGACACATCCTTATGTCGCTGGAAACTCTAGGTTAATCAGAGTTTCCTATAGATTCACGAGTTAAATCAGCCAAGTGCATTCAATAAAGGGTGCACTATGGTTTGGCTGATCTACGAATACGGCCGGTTTCTGAAACGTTCAGGAGCTCCAACCATCGGGGAAAATTATCCCGAAAACAGTTGTTTTTCATCTAAGAGAAAAGATCTATTTCAACGCTGGTATTGAGGTGAAATAGCAAAAGAAATCCGTACGTTAAAAAAATATCTGTAGAGAACCTTAATGAAAACCTTGGTAGAAGGCTCCGGTTCACTCAGATATCTTCAATAGCATGCACGCATGCCATCAATTTCAATCATGATCGGTTGTTGAAATTGCGAAGCCTTATATAGCAAACTCTGGCAAACCTAGAATTTCCAGTGACACGGAGATGTGCCGCCAATTTCAAAAATGATAAGTGATTGAAATTGTGAAGAAATTGAAAATCGTATTGTCAATTTCTGACCTCTGATTAAATCATGGCTGAGTTAATCAGAGGTTCTTGCAGGTAATTGATTTAGCCATAATCTAGATTAGTATCAACTCAAAAGATGTAAAGGACCTTTTAATTGAAAGTGATCGGCAATAATTGCACACCAACGGTTAATACGATCGTTGGTTAGTTCTTCCTGCTGATCTTCGTCAATGGCTAAGCCAACAAATAAGTTTTGACCACTGATCTCAGCTTTAGAAGCATCAAATTCATAACCCTCAGTTGGCCATGAACCCACAATATCAGCGCCATGCTCAACGATCACGTCGTGTAGCATACCCATAGCGTCTAAAAAGTAGTCGCCATAACCAAATTGATCGCCCAAACCAAATAAAGCAACAGTTTTACCCGAAAAATCAATGGCTTCGAGATCAGACCAAAATTCTTCCCAATCGGATTGAATCTGACCAAAGTCCCAGGTGGAAATACCTAAGATTAGAAATGGATATTCTGCGAAATCTAACTGAGTAACATCGGCAATGTCGTGCACATCTACATTATCGATGCCCAGGCACTGCTGAATACGGTAAGCAACGTTTTCGGTGTTACCCTCGTCACTGCCAAAAAAAAGGCCAATTTTTGCCATCAAGTCCTCTCTGGGTAAAAACAGTTTTCGTCCGTTAAAGTCTACAGAAATGAAATAAATCAAAAACGGAGGAAGAATTATACGAAACTTTTAGAGTATTCAGCCACAGCCGCTAAACTTAGTATTAATAAAACGAAAATTAACTTGAATTTTTGATCACAATTGTCTTTTAAAAAAGGTACTGATAAAACTGACATCTCAGATACTTTTTTGATATATTCAATAGCTGAAATATAATTTTTTTATATTAAAAATCACTGTTTTCATACGATTTTGTGAGCCAGTGTTAAAATATGTTCATCAAATGTTACCTGGCGCTGTAAATAACTCAGCATCTAGGGCAAAATAGGTGACAAAAGGAATTAGTAAACTTGACGAAGTGATACGCACCATGAACTCAATACTACTTGTCGATGACGACACGGATCTTTGTAATCTTTTAGAAGAGTACCTCACTGAAGAGGGATTTAAAGTCACAACCGCTAACGATGGCGCTGCTGGACTGGCTTTAGCCAAGCAGCACAAGTTTGATGCTATTGTTTTGGATGTGATGTTACCCATTCACAGCGGCTTTGAAGTTCTTAACAAAGTACGCGATTTCTCCTCAGTTCCCATTTTAATGTTAACTGCCAAAGGCGACTCTATTGATCGCATTGTTGGTTTAGACATGGGTGCCGACGATTATCTACCTAAACCGTGCAATCCACGTGAGTTGGTTGCTCGCATAAATGCGGTCTTGCGTCGTTTAGACAAAAAGCAAGATGGTAATCAAAACCCAGATTTTATTCAGGTGAACGGTATTGTCCTCAATCGAGGCAATCGCAGCTGTTCCTATCAAGGTAAAGCCTTAAACATCACCGGTGCAGAGTTTTCTATTCTCGACCAGTTGATGTCAAAGGCTGGCAGCATTCTCAGCAAAGAGCTACTTACTGAACGCGCGCTCAGTCGTAAACTAACGCCATACGATCGCAGCATTGATGTCCATGTCAGCAATATACGGAAAAAGCTTTCGTCTATTGGCGTCGATAAAGACCAGATCATCAATGTTCGTGGTGCAGGTTATATGTTTACCGTTACTGAGCCAGCAGAATGACAAAACTCTACCTAAAAATATTTCTTTATTTTTGGGCGTTGTGTGGCCTGATCTTGTTTTCAGGCCTTGTCTACGACAGTACACACAATCGTACGCCCTTATCTATTTTCTCGTCTGAAAAGAAAACGGTTTCTCCGGCAATGAAATTGTCCGATGACCTTCTTTCTACCGTGGCAGCTCACGACATGGAGTCTTTGTGCATTGCTATGCGCATGAGTCCAGATCGTGTCACACAGCATATTTTCTTAATTGATGAAAATAACGAAGATCTTTTAGCGCGCCCTATTCCCCAGTCACTTGTGCCGATGGTGAGTATGCTGGGTGAAGATATGCGTACCGCGCAAATGGGTTTAAACGTTGGTCGCATGGTCACCTTGACCGATGGCACACAATTAAAAGCCATTACTCATATTCAGGATGAATCCAGCGTTTTCTTTAAGGTGTATTTCCTAAACGCGGTGCCGTGGTTTATTTCAGGCCTGCTTTTAAGTGCAATCGCTTGTTATTTATTTGCTCGCAAGCTTTCAAGCGATGTAAGTAAGTTGAAAAAAGCCACGCGCAGCATTGCCAGCGGTAATTTATCAACACGCATTTCTCCTCAATTTAGAAGCCGCAACAACGAATTCAGTGATCTTGCACGTGATTTTGACCACATGGTTGAACGTTTAGAAATTGCCATGTTGCAACAAAAACGTTTGATTAAAGACGTATCGCATGAACTTCGATCACCGCTCGCGCGTTTGCAAGTTGCCCTAGAGTTAGCCTTCCAACGCAGTAAAGGCACTGTCGATAAAGAACTTACCAACATCAAAAATGCGACCGAGTCTTTAGAAGAAATCATTACCCAAATTTTGTCGATGCCAGTAACCGAGCGCGACACTTTTGAAATGAGCGATACCATTGACTTAGGTGGATTGTTAACCGACTTGGTGAGCAATTGCCAAACAGATGCCAATAACAAGTCTGTACAAATCGTCCAAAAATATTGTTGCGAAGAAATTTTAGTTCAAACTCGCTCGAATATTTTGACCAGTGTTTTTGAGAATATTTTGCGTAACGCTGTGCGCTATACCTATGAAGGCTCAAAAATATTTGTGAAATTGGAGTGTGTTCACAATGGCAAGTGCGCCGCGGTTACCATCACCGATCAAGGCCCAGGTGTTCCCGATGGCGACCTAGAGAAGATTTTCCAACCGTTTTATCGCTCCGACAGCGCTCGTTCACGTGATAAAGGTGGCTATGGTCTTGGACTAGCAATTGCCGAGCGTACCGTGCGTTTACATCGCGGCCAAATTATCGCTGCTAACGCCTCTGACGGTGGATTATCGGTTCAGGTTATTTTGCCAATGACTCAAATCGAAGAACCTGAAGATATTCCGCAAGAATCACCCACTTTTGTTGTTGGCCACGCCTAAACGACTAAACGTTACTTAGGCAGACCTCAGTCGCCTAGGTAACGTTTGTCATCGTAAGACTTTACCAAATCCGGCCACAACACGGTAATCGTCGAAATTGTTGCGCCATTAATAAATCCTTCTGGGAACAGCGACATTCCGTAAAGCCAAAAGTGATCCTCTAAAATAACTTCTAAGCTCCACGCATTAAATATCCAAAATATGGCGTAAGCATTAATCACCGTAAAAATTACTGTGAAGACAGCGCCAAAAAATCCGCCTCCAAGTATAAAAACAAATAAATTGTTAAAAGGAATTCTAGTCACAACCTGCAGTGCAATAATGGCTCCAAACACTGGGTAAGCAACAGACAATAAAAAATTTAAACCCAAGTTATGGAGATCAATGGCCATAACCAGCTGCACGGCAACCAATCCAAAAACACCGGCAATAATCGCTAATGGCAGGCCAAATAAAAATACCGCCGCAGACATCATAGAAAGATGCACGGCTATTACCGCACTCAGTTCAACTTTCAACAACCACACGAATCCCATGATCGAGGAGTACGCAAGCCAAAGCAGCACTCGATGACTGACGGAGAAGAAAGACCGCCAAGGTGCAAATATAAGCGCAGCAAGAACAATGACAGCTGAGGCAATAAACCCGAACCACATCAATGTTATTCCGGGTGAAATAAGAACAAACACGCACAAAACCCAGCGAATCGAATCGCAATAACTATGATAAATACACTCACAAATTCACAATCGGCAAAAATCGACCGCTCTGATCGAGAAGACCGTGTAACTACCTAAAATCGCCGAAAAAATTTGGAGTGAGTTGTCAAAACTTTGTCGAATATTCCAGCACACAGCTTTTGATCGCTGTAAGCCTATGTTTTTAAAGAACTTTATAAAATAGATGTTTGTGGCATAAATCTCGCTCTTAGGCTCTGAAACGACACGATTCTTTATCATTTGCCAAAAACATAACAGTAAATGCGGCAATAAAGGGTCACAGAGAGAACAAGGAAAGATATATGCTATCTTCGACAAATACATCTACAGGCTATAAAAAACGCAACATAACGGCTTTGGTACGCAAATCCGAACAGGCCAGAACAGGAAAAGTGTTGGAGCTTGTTCAAAAGTTGCAGTCGAGCCTCGAAGTCGAAGCCATTTTACCGCATTTATTAGAGTATCTCCGAAATTACATTCCAGATTGCCGACTCTCTTATCGCTACGATGAATTTGAATTTAATCTTGAATTCGAAGGACCCAATCTCGTTCACCAATGCTTTTACCAGCTCAATGTAGACGATATTAATCTGGGTGAGATTCGTGTAACCAACTCAAAAGAGTTTTCTGAGTTCGAATTACAGATTATCGAAGAGACTCTCACTCACCTTTACTTTCCGTTGCGAAATGCGCTTTTGTATCAGCAAGCCATTCGCAACGCTCGCTTGGATGCATTGACCGGTGTGAATAATCGCTTTGCATTTAGTCGGGCGTTTGAAAGAGAGTTGAAGCTTGCACATCGTTACAATAACGATCTGTCGTTATTGATTTTGGACATCGATCATTTCAAATCTGTAAACGATCACTACGGTCATCTTTGTGGGGATATCGTACTGAGAGACGTTGCACAAACAATCAAGGCGGCAATGCGCGAGACGGATATGATTTTTCGCTACGGCGGCGAAGAATTTACCGCAATTCTCCCGAAAACCGACCATCAAGGCGCCCTTGTGATTGCAGAACGAATTCGCAAAGAAGTGGAAGGACTGATCATTAATGCCGACAATAAACCCGTTTCGGTCACCGTCAGCATTGGCATTGGCAGCCTTAAAAATGTTGAATCCAGTGATCAGCTATTTATTCAGGCCGATGAGCATCTGTATTCGGCGAAAAGAAACGGTCGTAACCGTGTTTGCTAATTGATTTGATCACAGTAGACGGAGATGCTCTCGCTGGCTTGAAGGTAAAAATTCAAGCTGCGAGAAGAGAGCTTACCCAAAGATTGAGTGTTTACGGAACAACTCAATCAAAGCAATTAATGACGTTGGCCTTTTGAGCGTAATTTACGACTGTGGCGCAAGTAAGCTTCTTTTTCTTTTGTTGCCAGCGGCTTATAGCGTGGTGGCTCAATGCCAGCGGTCAAACATAAGTCTGCAACTTCTTTCGGTAAAAGCTCGATCCACTGACCAACACGAACGTGTGACGGAATAAAAATATTACCGTAACGCACACGCTTTAGACGGCTGACTTTCACACCTTGAGATTCCCAAAGTCGTCTTACTTCGCGGTTGCGGCCTTCCATGACCACACAGTAAAACCAGCGGTTTCGGCCTTCGCCGGCACCATCGACAACATCGGTAAACTTAGCGACACCGTCGTCCAGCAGCACACCTGAAAGTAAGCGTGCCTTCATGTCATCATCGACATCACCTTGTATGCGAACAAGGTATTCACGATCTATCACCGATGAAGGATGCATCAGTTTATTGGCCAATTCGCCATCATTAGTAAACAACAGCAGTCCGCTGGTATTAAAGTCCAAGCGCCCAACCGAAATCCAACGACCTTGTGATAGACGCGGCAAGCGATCATAAACAGTTCGTCTGCCTTCGGGGTCTGACTTGGAGCAAATTTCGCCTTCGGGTTTGTTGTACAAAAGTACCCGCAGCGGAGATTTTTCGTTATTGGAGGAAACAAGCTTGCCACGAAATTGGAGCTTGTCACTATCACTGACACGATCACCCAATTGTGCTGGACGGCCATTTACCGTGACCAAACCATCTACGATTGCACGTTCCATCTCACGACGGGAACCTAAGCCTGCTCGCGCTAAGACTTTTTGTATTTTTTCGCCTTCTGCCATTGGGATGATCAGTAGTCCTTAAAATTAAGAAGCATCAAATAAAGATTTAACCGGGGGTTTTTCCGGCGCTGATTCCAATTCACCAGAGGATTCATCACTGTCTTGAGTAACAGTGTCTCCGGCGCTATTGGTTTCTGAGTCTTCAAGCTGCGCATCATCGGCATCTTCTGCGGATTCTGCGGATTCTGCTACAAGCTCATCGTTATCTTGTTCGGTTGAAATAACGGTATCGGCTGAATCTTGATCTACCTCTACCACGGTATCTGAATCGTCGCCAAATAGTGACGATGATGCACGGTTGACTGCGTAACCGCTCAAATTATTTTCGTCAGACTCTAAATCGGTTGGTTCGTCATCGAAACACTTATCTTCTGGGTCTGGTTCGGCAAGGTCTGGGCCTGGCTCCGCAAAGTCTGTGTTTGGTTCTGCAAAGTATTCGTCTGAAACCGACTCAGATTCATCCGGTAACTCATCAAGCTGAGAATCATCGGATTCAACCTCGACATCCTCAGAGTTTTCGTCCTCCTCACGGAGGTTTTCGGCTCCGATGGAAGTATCGGAATCATCAAGCTGCTCAAGATTTTCTTCAGCAACAGCGGTGGTATCGTCGATGACTTCATCCGAATAATCAGACTCGCGCTCTTCTAGCGAATCGTCGGCGAAATCACCTGCAAATTCAAATTCAGCAGCTGCAACGTCGTTTATCTCTGAATCTAGATCTTGCGATGGTGCTTGAACATCGGAATCGGATTCAAGTTCTGCATCTGAGCCAAGCTCTGCGTCTGAATTTTTCTGCTCACCATCAACATCTACTTCAGGTACTGCGTTCGCATCAGAAGTCGAGTCGTCGGATTGATCAGCGTCATCATTGTCAATGTTTTGCAACTCTGCATTTAAATCCAATTCGGGATTTAAATGATCGATATCGGCCAATTCACCCAGACTCGGTAATTCTTCTAAGCTACTTAAATTAAAGTAGTCCAAGAATGCTCGGGTTGTCGCGTACAACGACGGTCTTCCGGGAACATCTCTGTGCCCAACAACCTTAACCCACTCGCGTTCGGTCAATGTTTTAATAATGTGAGAGCTCACAGCAACACCGCGAATCTCTTCGATATCACCACGAGTAATGGGTTGTCGGTAAGCGATCAGCGCTAGGGTTTCTAGCAAAGCACGAGAGTATTTCTGCGGCTTTTCTTCCCACAAGCGATTCACCCATGGAGCCGTTTCTTCACGGACCTGAAATCGCCAGCCGCTACCAACCTGCTTAAGTTCAAAGCCACGACCTTCACATTCTAGCGTAATCAGGTCGATGACTTTTTTAATGTCTTCTATTGTGACGTCTGCCGAATCAACATCTTCGGCTTCGGCACTTTCAAATAATGACAACAAGCGCTTTTCGTCTAGCGGTTGTCCGGCGGCGAGTAAAGCGCCTTCAATAATTTTTTTAAGTTGCAATTCTTCCAACGTTATTGCGCTCGCGACTTAACATGTATGGGCCCAAACGGCTCATTTTGAATGATTTCAACTAAGGATTCTTTAATTAGCTCCATTACCGCCAAAAAAGTCACCACAACACCCAACCGACCTTCGCGAACGTTAAATAAACTCACAAACGGCATAAATTGGTTGTGCGAAAGTCTGTCCAAAACCTGAGCCATGCGTTCTCGGGTTGATAGCTTTTCTTTCTCAACCTGATGGCTGGTAAACATATCGGCACGACGCAGAACTTCAGACAAAGCCAATAAAAGCTCTTTCATTTCGACATCGGGCTCAGGACGTGTCAAATCTTTGCTCGGCCCAGAAGCTTTGGCAATATGCACTTCACGACCAATACGCGGCAACGCGTCAATATCTTCAGCCGCCTGTTTAAATCGTTCGTATTCTTGCAATCGACGAATAAGCTGCGCCCGAGGATCTTCTTCCTCCTCTTCCTCAATCGGAGGTCGTGGCAATAGCATTCTCGATTTGATTTCTGCAAGCATTGCTGCCATCACCAAGTATTCCGCGGCCAGCTCAAACTGCAATGCGCTCATCATTTGAACATAAACGATGTACTGACGAGTGATCTCAGCTACGTTGATTTCGAGTATATCGATATTTTGCTTACGTATGAGATACAGCAATAAATCGAGCGGCCCCTCAAAAATTTCAAGGATGATTTCTAACGCATCCGGCGGAATGTAGAGATCTTTGGGAACTTCGGTCAGTGCTTTACCGGCAACGATAGCGAAAGGCATCTCACCTTGAGCAGGATGTGCTTCAACTGTGGCTACAGCCTCTGCAACGCTATTAACCTCTAGCGCGTCCTGACCAGAATCGTCTTCGTTGGTGGGTTCTGATTCTGGTTTCTCGGACTGCGAAGCTGGGTGACCAAACAAATCTGGATCTTCAGTCACAATAGGCCTTTTACGTTGGAAAGTTGCAAGCTGTACCTTGAGGATTTCTAAGAAATTCGGCCGTGCATTATAGCGAGTTCACAGATGTCATCAAACATTGAATGATTGTCCCACCGAAATCCACTCAAAATTGTGGCTTAAAGATCAAAACCCGAGATATCCCCTAAACCTTGTCGCACTAACTTGGGATCATCTTCGGTAAAGTCGATTACGGTTGTAGGCTCCAAACCACAGAAACCGCCATCAATCACCAACTCCAATTGATGTTCTAAAAGCTCACGAATATCGTATGGATCGGTTAACGGCAACTCATCGTTGGGCATAATGAGCGTACTGCTCATCAACGGCTCGCCAAGTTCATTCATTAACGCCAACGCGATTGGATTGTCCGGCACACGCATACCAATGGTTTTGCGCTTTGGGTGCAATAAACGGCGCGGCACCTCAGAAGTGGCCGAAAGAATAAAGGTATAAGGTCCCGGCGTATGAGCTTTAATCGCGCGAAACACCTGATTATTTACCCGCGAATAGGTAGCAAGTTCGGAAAGATCGCGACACATTAAGGTGAAGTTATGATCTTTGCCCAGTTGACGAATTGCACGAATACGATCCAAAGCCATCTTGTCACCAATATGGCAACCCAATGCGTAGGCTGAATCGGTTGGATAAACGACGAGACCACCTTTGCGAATAATGTCTACCGCCTGACTAATCAGACGTGCTTGTGGGTTTTCTGGATGGATCTGAAAAAATTGAGCCATCGACTCCCTCCTAAAATACGGTATCGAACTAATTTTTAAGCTGCTTTAATCGTCCAGATTAATAAGCTACTCACTAAATTTGGGGCTAATTGCGGTTAACGTCGGTGAAAAACACAACCTAAAGCAGAATTTGCAGTAACTCAGCGCCAAGCATTCCACACAGGTTCACAGCCCAGCGGAATGTGTGACGCCACACCGAGTTCTTGCCAGGGCGCACCAGGAGCATGGAAATCACTGCCGGAGGAGCCTAAAAGCTCAAAGCGGTTGGCTAAATCAGCCATGTCACGAGTTTCAATATTACTTTGATGACCGCCACTGACGATTTCAATTGCTCCACCACCGTGACACTTAAATTCATCGCACAATTCACGCAACTTGGTGCGTGTCATCTTATATTTCAAAGGATGAGCAATCACCGCAACACCACCAGCTCGAGTAATCCAATCAACAACAACCGCAACCTCAGGCCAAACTTGCTTAACATCGCCGGGTTTACCCGAGCCAAGATAACGCTTGAATGCCTGAGCTATATTTTTTGCATGCCCTGCCTCAACCAAAAACTGAGCAAAATGCGGGCGGCCCAACTGCTCGCTGGGTGCGTATTTTCGAGCGGCTTCTAAAGAGCCGTTAATCCCAAGTTTGCTAAGCTTTTCAGAGATTTCAACGGCACGTTTTTCTCGCTGCAGAGACATGTATTGCTCTGCCTCTTTAATAACCAGTGATTGAGGATCGATATTTAAACCAACGATATGAATGCCTCGCCCACGCCACTGGCTGGAAAACTCGATACCGGCAATTAACGACACCCCTAAAAGATCGGCTGTTACCTGCGCGGCTGAAAAAGCCAAACAATTGTCGTGATCGGTAATTGCAAGACCAGTAACCTTATTGTCAAAGGCACGTTGCACAAGATCCTCTGGCGATAACACGCCGTCAGAATACGTTGTATGACAATGCAGATCGAAACGACAATTCAAACCTAACCCCAAGACTGGTATACCAATGTGTATTACATCATAAACTGCTAAATATGGATAACTGAGAATGATGATCGACACGCACAATCAGTCTTTCTAAGTGTGGATGAACAAAAAATTACCTAGACGATACTGTTTAAAAGTATGAACTTATTGCACAGCGAGTCGTTCTTAACAGAAAATTTCTGCGCAATAAGTAACGAAATGATTCTGCAATCCTATAAATTTGAACAAGCGACCAGAGCATATATGGGCTAAAAGATAATTCCTTGCTGATTGCGCCAATAAAAACCTTTAAAATACCGGTAATTGATCGTTCTTCGAGCGGTTACTCAGCTGCCCATGTGGATATTTAACGCCACAAAGTAGGATAACCAAGAGAACAACTCGCAGAGATGTTCCAGTATAAAGTTGTGACAACAGTTGCACGACTCCATGTAAAAGTGTTGGATACGCTGCACTGTTAACACAACGCTATAAATTTAAGCGTGTTAATAAAACACCTAATAATGATTGTAATGACCGGATTACCTGAATGAGTGACGCCTCACCCCAGCCCAAAAAAGAAAATATGCTAGTCAACCTAGCATTCAATATCATTTTACCGACGTTTATTCTAATAAAACTCAGTAAAGAACAATATCTAGGCCCAACTTTGGGTTTAGTTTTAGCCTTAGCTTTCCCAATTGTTTACGGAATTTGGGATTATGTAACTCGCAGTAAATTTAACCTGTTTTCGGCCATCGGTATCGTCAGTATTTTGCTCACCGGCGGTATAAGTCTACTGGAGCTCGACCCTAAATACATTGCTATAAAAGAAGCGTCAATTCCGGGAATTTTGGCAATCATTGCTCTGGTTTCAGCGTTTACGCCCTATCCTTTTATCAGGACTATTTTCTTTAACGAAACCGTTGTACAAGTCGATAAAATTAAAAACGCCCTAGCAGAACGTAACAACGAAGCCGAATTCGATAAAACCCTCAAAAACGCAACCTTTCTCGTAGCACTTTCTTTTGTTGTCTCTTCGGTATTGAATTATCTGTTGGCCAAATGGATTGTCATCAGCCCACCCGGCACTGAAGAATACAATTCACAACTGGGTAAAATGCAAATTTTAAGTTATCCCGTCATTGTGCTACCGGCAACAGTAATTCTTATAGTTGCCATGTATTATTTATTTAGAAACGTAACTCGCCTTACCGGTCTTACCTTAGAAGACCTTTTCGCTCAATCCAACTAAGCTTAATTTGAATATGTGGTATACAATTATTTGTGAAGACAAACCTAACACTCTTGATAAACGCTTACAGGCACGGCCTGATCACTTAGCGCGTTTGAATAGCTTAAAAGATTTAGGTCGACTTTTAATTGCTGGTCCCAACCCTGCGATCGACAGTGAAGACCCTGGCACCGCCGGTTTCAGCGGTAGTGTAATTATTGCTGAGTTTTCTTCTCTGGAAGAAGCCAAACTCTGGGCGAGTGAAGACCCTTACTTAAAAGCAGGTGTTTACGAATCAGTATCGGTAAAACCTTTTAAAAAGGTGCTGCCTTAAGCTTACTTGCCGGTCAAACTCAAATTCTGAATTTGACCGGTTTTCTAAAACTAGCATGCAGCCCAAAAATAACCGCGCTGGTATTTTGCTTAATAACCTATTTAAAACCGTATGTTCGTAAACAAAACTATTTATTCGTGTATTTTATCTCTCTTAATTACAACAGCATTTTGCCACTCTGTTTCCGCCGAAACCGTTTACATCACCGATGTCCTCTATATTCCGATGCGCAGTGGTAAGGGCAACGAATACCGCATCATTGAATCTCGACTAAAATCTGGCACTGCCCTTGAGGTATTAGAAACTGATAATGGCGACGGTTGGACAAAGATTCGAACACCCAACAACCAAGAAGGTTATGTTCGCACTCAATACCTTTCTCGCGAAAAGACCGCCAAACTGCAACTCGATAAACTGGAACAAGAGCTAAATCGTCAGAAGTCTGAAAATGCCCGCCTGGAAAAATCACTGAAAGATGTCAGCCAAGCTCAAGATCAGTTAAATACGGCACTTAATGCCTCCCATGACAGCAATCGCTCAACTCTCAGCGAGTTAGAAGAAATCAAACGAGTGTCAGCAAACGCCCTAGAGCTGAACAAACGTCATCAAGATCTTCTTAACCAACATCAAATGCTACAAACACAAATTGACATTTTAAAGGCCGAGAATGCGCGCCTAAAAAGCGATGATAAACAAACATGGTTTATGTACGGTGCCGCAGCGGTATTACTCGGTGTTATCATCTCTGTCTTAGTGCCGGTCGTAAAAAGACCTAAAAACCGTTCCGGCTGGAAAGAATACTAATCATAACAAGAACTGACATCAGGCTAATTTATTAAGGAAGATTTTCAATGTACGGCTCCAACTACAAACAGGTTGCGTCTAAATACCTTACCTCTGTTTTATTTTCGGCGTTTATGGCGTTTGGCCAGAGTGTATTTGCTCAAGAAGAGTCAACTTCTGCCAGCACCGGTGGCGGCTCAGTTCAAGACTCTGAAGTACTGGTTATGCTGGAAACAGACGCAGGTGAAATTGCCCTACAGTTATTTCCAGAATACGCACCCAAAACGGTAGAAAACTTTTTACAGTACGTTGATAGCGGTTTTTACAATGGCACTATTTTTCATCGCGTCATCAAAGATTTTATGGTTCAAGGTGGCGGTTTAACCTTTGATTATTTAGAAAAAGAAACTCTCGACCCGGTAGTTAATGAATCCAATAACGGTTTAAGAAACCTACCCGGCACGGTTGCCATGGCGCGATTCTCCGACCCTAACAGCGCAAACTCGCAGTTTTTTATTAATCTTCGCGCCAATCCACATCTCGATGCTTCTGCAACTCAACCCGGCTACACCGTGTTTGGTCGAGTGGTAGAGGGTCGAAATGCGGTATTTGCAATTGTGGATGAACCGCAGGGTTTGATTCGAAAATACCCAAATGCACCCAATACCCCCGTGCGTATTCTAAAATCCTATCGAATTTCTCCTGATGATCTTGAAGCAATATCGGCTAAAAAAGCTGCCGAAGAACAAAAGACAAAAGCTCAGTAGACACATCTATTGGGCAGCCAACAGAGAGTAAATCATGGCTTTTGCACTGAGCATTAATTTAAATAAGATCGCCTTACTGAGAAACTCTCGCGAAGGCAACTATCCATCGGTCATCGAGCACGCCAAACTCTGCCTCGAAAACGGCGTCGATGGTATCACCGTGCATCCAAGACCTGATCAGCGACATATTCGTCCGAGCGACTGCCTAGAGCTAAAAACCCTGTTAGCCGATAAACCGCAAGAATTTAATATTGAAGGCAATCCCTTTGAAGCAAAACATGGCACTTATCCGGGTTTTATAGAAATTATTCGCGAATGCAAACCAGAACAAGCGACACTGGTTCCTGATCAAGGCAGTCAACTTACCTCCGATCACGGCTTTGATTTAAACGTTTCCGGCCAACCGTTGGAATCCATCGTAAATAAGCTAAAAAGCTGGAACATTCGCGTTAGCCTGTTTATGGACCCCGATAGAGAACAAATACGATTAGCCAAAGAATTGGGTGCCGATCGCATCGAGCTCTACACAGGCCCCTTTGCTCACGCGTATTCGCTTAATGATGCCGACGATATTTTCAAAAAACACTGCGAAGCCGCTCAATACGCAACTGAGATCGGCCTCGGTGTTAATGCTGGTCACGATTTAAATCTAGACAACATGAAGCTGTACAAAACCTTACCAGGTCTTCTTGAAGTATCGATTGGTCACGCGTTTACCGTCGATTCACTCCAATACGGTATGAAGTCAACCATAGAACGTTATTTAGAGTTGTGTCGCTAACAGCGCAAGCGTTTTAACTTACTACCTAAACAGTCTTAATTTTTTAAAGCATGGGTGATTTGTTGAAACCAACACTATCAATTATTGGCGCAGGAAAACTCGGTCAAACCCTTGGAAAATTATGGTTTGATCGAGATTGCGCCACTATCAATCAAGTCATTAACCAAAGCTTAGAATCGAGCCTTGCCGCCATTCAATTTATAGGGGCTGGAACGGCCGAAGATTCGATATATCACCTAGAACCTTGTAACTATGTGTTGATCGCAACACCCGATGCGCACATCAGTCAGATTGCCGAAGAATTAGCCGAACTGCCCTACCCATGGCATGGCACCACCGTATTTCATTGCAGCGGCGCACTAAGCGCCAAAGTACTTAAGCCTTTGGATGTGTTAGGCGCAAAGACAGCAAGTGTTCACCCGATTCATAGCTTTGCAGAACCCCAAAACAGCTTAACTCAACTGCCCGGAAGCTACTGTTGTGCCGAAGGAGCAGTTTCGGCGTTAAACACTCTTAAATCGCTTTTTGAAGCTTTAGAAATGAAATGGCAATTAATTGATGCCGATAAAAAAACGCTCTATCACGCAAGCTTCGTTATTGCCTGCAATTTTTTACCAGCACTTGTCGATTCCGCTTTACAGTGCTTGTCTGAAGCAAATATCGATGAAAACACCGCTAAAAAAATGCTGCAGCCACTCATGCAAGACACCCTCGCCAACATATTTAGAACCTCTGCAAATCAGGCGCTCACCGGCCCAATTGCACGCGGTGATCTAGAAACTGTAGCCCGCCAATTGGCGGCGCTTGAAACGCAGTTACCGAATATTAAATCACTTTATTCAAGTTTAAGCCGAAGCACACTCGACGTTGCCAAACACGAACAGCAACACCCCGACCTATTTACAGAATTTAAAAACCTATTAAAACATGACCAATAAAAGCTCACAGAAAACCGATACGCCGGAATATTTAAAGAAAAAAGCCTTTTTTCAGTCGGTATTAACCATATACGGTCGCAAACCCGTACTCGAAGCATTACAAGACCCAAGCGCAAAACCTTTAAAACTGCATTTGGCCGACTCCAATAAAGATTCCGAAGCAATTACGCAACTCAAAGAGTTAGCGTTAAAAAAAGGCGCCGAAATTGTTTATCACAGTAAAAATGAGTTATCGAGAATTTCAAAAAACGCCAAGCAAGATCAGGGCGTTTGCGTTGATATTAAATGTGACCAATATGTCTCGGAAGATACTTTTTTTGAAGAGCATTTGAAAAAAAATCGTGCGTTGGAGTTTATTGCCCTAGACGGCATCACAAATCCGCAAAACCTAGGCATGATTATTCGATCGGCAGCGGCAGGATTTATCGACGGAATTATTTTGCCAGAAAAAGGCTGCGCTCAAATAGATCCACTAGTCATAAAAGCCAGCGCTGGAGCAGTTTTTAAAGCAAAGATTATTCGCTGTAAAGACTTACACAGATTTTTAAAACGTTTTAAAGAAACGGCATCGGTGAGCATAATTACTTTGGATTTAAACGCATCCTTAGAGTTTTCAACATTAAATACGCTTGAAGGAAATAAAGTATTCGTACTTGGCAATGAGACCAAAGGAATATCGTCTGAAACCAGTGCCTTGAGCGATTACGCAACAAAAATTCCCATGAACAACAATATCGAATCACTCAACGTCGCAATAACCGCTGCATTAATATCTTTTAGAAAACAACTCTAAAAGCGCCGAATAACCTCTGATTTAAATCGCGAAAGATTAATCAGAGGTTTCTCAAACTATTGGAACCTCTGATTAACTCATCCATGATTTAATCAGAGGACAGAAATTGAAAATGCGATTTCCAATTTCTTCACAATTTCAATCACTTACCGTTCTTGAAATTGGCGACACATCCTTGTGTCGCGAGAAACTCTAGGTTAATCAGAGTTTCCTATCAGTCAAGCATTCCTAAATAACCATCCAAAGCTTTAATACGATTTATCCAGCCTTGCACAGCCGGATAATTCGCCAAATCAAAACCACCTTCGTGTGCAACGTGCGTATACGCGTACAAAGAGATATCTGCAATTGTAGGACCGTCACCAACAAAAAATGACTTGTCGCTGAGATGCTTTTCCATCACGTCTAAGGCTTTGTAACCACCAGCTAATTTCGATTTATATTCTGCCAGTCTGTCTTCGGGAAGATTTAAATAAAACTGAATAAATCGCGCTACGGCAATGTATGGCTCGTGGCTGTATTGTTCAAAAAACTGCCACTGTAACACCAGTGCTCGCAAGTAATTATCACTGGGTAAGTACGAAGTACCGTTAGCCAAATAATTTAATATAGCATTGGATTCTGCCAAAATTGAACCATTGTCTAATTCCAAAATGGGAATTTTTCCATTCGGATTTTTCCGAATAAAATCGTCAGTCTGAGTTTCTTTTTTTAAGATATCTACATCAATCCACTGGTGGTTGATATTGAGCAATGCGCACAACAATTTAAGTTTGTAACAGTTCCCAGAATTCAGGTCACCATAGATTTTAAACATAGACATCTACCTCTATTCACATTAAAGACTCTTTCTGTTAAACGCCCAACGCATTAACAGAAAGACATCGCACAAATCAAACACACCGTTAGGCTCGACTAAAATCGAGCAACCCGGAAATCTTTTTTGTAAATTTCCGCGCCATTTGAGCAAGACTCAAATTAATCTAACTCTCTAAAAGAACACCAACTGAATAGAATTAATTAGACGCTTAATTTCGTTTTAGACTTACATAGCGGTGACACAACAGATAAAGAGATCCGATAATAATGGCCCAAAATGCCGAGCCGATTCCCCAATAGGAAAATCCCGACGCGGTAACAAGGAAGGTAACAACTGCTGCCTCGCGAGTTGGCTCGTTACTTAATGCCGTGTTCAAACTATTAGCAATGGTGCCAACCAAAGCCAAACCTGCAATCGCTAAAATAAGCGCCTTTGGTAAAGTTTCGAGCAATCCAACCACAAAAACCGCAAAAGTACCGGCAAATAAATAAAAAATACCCGCCCAAATTGCTGCCCAAAAACGTGTTTTAGGATCAGGATCAGCCTCTTTCGATAAACAAATTGCCGCGGTAATTGCCGCCAAATTAAAAGCAAAACCGCCAAACGGCGCCAAAATTAAACCCGTTAAACCGGTCGCCGAAATTAACGGCGATGATGGTGTTGTGTATCCATTAGCTCTGATTACAGCAATGCCAGGCATATTTTGCGAAGCCATGGTTACCAAAAATAAAGGAATACCAACTCCGATAATGGCGCTTAGAGAAAAACTTGGCGCGGTAAAGACAGGGGTGGCAAATTCAAAGGCTACCGATTGAAAATTAAGTTGACCAAGAAAAAACGCTACCGAAAAACCCACTAATAAAGTCAGAGGCACAACATAGCGAGCACTGAGGGGTTTAACGAGAAAAAAAACGGCAAGCATGCTAACAACTAAAATAGTGTTTGATTCAAGCGAGGTAAAAATATCGACACCAAACTTAAATAAGACACCGGCGAGCATAGCTGCGGCCAGCTGAATAGGAATAACTCTTGTCAAACGATCAAAAATACCCGTAATTCCACAGATAAAAATTAACGCAGAACTGAATAAAAAAACCCCAACTGCTTGAGACATGCTCAAACCTTCAAGGCCTACCACAAGAATCGCGGCTCCGGGTGTTGACCACGCGGTAACAACGGGTTGTTTAAAAAGGTAAGAAAGACCTATACAGGTTATACCCAAGCCAATACCAAGCGACCAAAACCACGAAGAAATAAGCTCCGAAGAAGCTCCCAGTGTAGATACCGCTTGAAACACTATCGCGGCAGAACTTGCGTAGCCCACTAAAACGGCAATAAAACCCGCACTAGCGCGGGATAAACTTAATAACGGCATAGAGCACATCCAATTTAATACAAACTGGAGTGTAAACATTAGGCCGTGAAAAGAGAACCACACAAAAACGATTAAAATTTCACCTAAGAATAGTAACGCAGGAAAAGTGCTTAAGAAATGAATCAAACATGAGACAGTTTTTTAGGTAGTGTTAATAAAATTCAATCTAGATCAATCTGCATAATAATATTCCGATTTATTTATGTGTTAATTCAACTAAGGTTTTAAAAACTTAAACACCTAAACAGGTTTTGATGAAAAAACATAAATAAAGACCCCGTATAAATATTTTATCTATTCATTATCAAGATGATTTTTGGACAGATTCTCGGAAAAATAAAAATCGGTTAAACTCAAAAATGTGATCTGGTAGTCATGACAGTTTCGTAGGTGTAGAAAAAAAATAACAATTCAAACTTTATGCAGACACATTCTAATAATCAGATATTTAGTAATGTCTCGATCAAACAGTGCCATTGGACAGCAATCAGTATTTGAGCAATTTTGTAAGCAATACAATAAGTTGTAACAAAAGTAACAAGTAAAGCTACGACTGTCTTTATGTATGCCTCAGGGTTTAGGTTAATACCTTAAACTCATGCTCAAAAATTATTCACCAGATTATCTTTGCGGATTTAAAGCCCCACACACCAACCTTAGCCATATGCGTATAAAAATAGGTCTCTCTAAGAACAATAAATCTTAAAAAAAGAATTTTCAGGATTTTTTTAAAAAATTAAAACCAAAAAATTATAAATAACGTACAAGATTGAAGATTAAATAAGACAACGGCTATCACGCTAAATAAATTTAAAGAATAATCTGTGCAACAAATTTTTGACCATTATTACCATTTGGAAAGAAATAAAAAATTTTCAGACAAAAAAATGGCCGAATTAAAATAATTTAAAAAAAGTATTTTTTCTTGGAGTTTTAACTTTAGTTGGCACTGTTATTTCAAAAGAAATTCTTTGTGTAGGCAACTAAAACAAAATATTTGAAGTAAAGTCGCGGATAGTAGTTATACTGCGCAGCCAAAATTAAGAACGTAAAGATTGTGGGTATTCAAAATGAAGGCGATTTTTACGCGAGAAAATGAGAACCATTTTCAAGTAAAATTAAACGTTATTAAATTCCCGTTTTAAACGCAGAATTAAACAAATTTATAAGAGCAATTTTAATTAAATTTTTGACTTTTTACATTTAGTTACATTCTAGACACATCTTTTTTTAAGAATTGCTTTTATACTGATGCCCAAGGTTGTGTAAGCTTATTATTCCAAATATAAGCCAACCAATTTAGGGATAACTCCGGTCACGGATATATTGACTTAACGAAAGCACCTGACGATGTATTCAATTAAGAGCTACGGCTTCGGCCCGCAAGAATCAGACGTAATTAAAAAGCAAGTTCGCTTGATCAGCTCTCGGACTGATTTACCTTGGGTTTATGAGGGCGAAGGACTTGACGGAAATATCGTGCTCGCAAAGCAGCACGTTGATGTATTGCCAGGTGCTAAATTAGTTATTGTCGGAACAGTCTCGCCTGCGGATGCAAAAGCCTGCGCAGCCGTATTAGAATACCCAATTCGCATTATGAAATTTCTTGAGTTGCTCGAGAAATTCGCTCCTAAATCAGCTCTGTCTACAGCCCAAGCTGTTGCTAAAATCTTAGAAGACCGTAACGCACCAGATCTTGTCTTGTTGTGCAATCAAGTTCTGGTGTGCTTTAAAAACGGAAATTCAAAAGTCTACATTGAAAAAGGTGGTAAAAAAGACATTATCGAAGCTGTATCCAAGACTTCGGCCAGTGCAATTACCCCTAAAAATAAGATTCCGGTGAAAGACACCTTTTCGTGGTCTAGCTGCATTTCGTCAAAAACCTTGCTGTGGAGCCTAGCGCGTCGAGAAATTGGCTATGCCAAAAGCAATTGGAGCACCGACAAGCCCTACAAACTCGCCAGCTGGCCTCAAGTGAACGAATGGGAACCCAACCCACAAATATTTAAGCTAGCAACATTATACTCTCGACAATCTGTGACTGTTTCTGAAGCCGCTAAAGCCTGCCAGCTTGAAGAAGATCAAGTTAAATCTTTCTTGCATGCTTGCGCTACCTGCGGGATCTCGGTAAAAGCTTCTGAAGTTCATGAAACCGCCTTAAAAGGTGTGAGAGAGCTGCAAAACAAACAATCACTTAATTGGTTGCGCAAGAAGATCAATTCGTATTTCGGTTTAGTTAATGGCAATTAAAGTAATTTTCGTAGGACCGATGGGAGCGGGTAAAACCACTGCCATCGCAGCAATCAGTGATATCCCTCCCGTTGCCACCGAAGCTAGAAACCACGATAAAACCATGCACGTAAAGGCAACAACCACCGTTGCTATGGATTATGGTGAATTGAGCCTCGATGACGGCAATAAGCTTTCCCTTTACGGCATTCCCGGACAAAGACAATTCAGTTTCATTTGGCCTATCGTCTCTAAAGGTGCCTTGGGCGGTATCTTGTTGTTAGATTGCAGTATGAGTGACTGGGCCGAGCAATTTAAATTTTACATTGACTCCTTTCGGTCATTAGCCAATTCCGGGGCTATGGTTGTAGGTCTAAATCGTGTCGAAGAAGACGACAAAGAAACGGTCTCAGGAGTCATCCAAGACTGTTGTGAAAACTTAGAACTAGCACTCCCCTACTTCTTTATGGATCCACGAGATCCACAAGATGTGAATTTATTATTAGAAGCATTAGTGATCAACGCAGAACTCGATCACATACTCCAAGGGGAATAACAACGTGATTCTTCCAGCTGCAACGATTGAAAAAATCAAAGAAATACTAAATTACTCCACTGATATTCGTGATGAAATCGAAAGTCTACTATTATGTACTTCGGATGGTCACGAAATTGCTTGCGCCAGCTATCGAGGCTTAAAAATCGAAGAGGCCAAAGTTTCTGCTATGGCAGCTTCTTTTGCGGGCTTAAGCTTAACAATTGCCGATTGTTGCAATAAGCAAGATGCTTTAGGCGGTATTGTTGAGACGAAAGAAGGCTTAATTATTTGTGGTCTTATTAAAACTCCAGAGGTTGACTTAGTATTGCTTGGAGTATTCGCCAAAGGTGTTCAACACGGACTTGCGCTTTGGAATTTCCGAAATCAACTAAATAAGTTTCGATCTCTACTAAAATCATAAAAAACAGTGGTAATTAATTATGGCAAAAATTGACGAAACCCTAAGACAACTCCTGCAAGTCGATGGCGCAATGGCTGCGGCAGTCGTAGACTACAACAGCGGAATGCTGCTTGGAGGCGCAGGCTCTGGCTTAGACCTAGATATTGCCGCTGGCGGCAACACCGAAGTTGTTAGATCTAAAATGAAAACCATGGCTATGCTTGGTCTTGATTCGCAGATTCAAGATATTCTTATCACGCTAAGTGATCAGCTGCACTTAATTCGCCCTACTCACAAATTAGATGGGCTATTTATTTATTTTGTGCTCGATGCCAAAAAAGCCAACTTAGCATTAGCCCGTATTCAACTTAAAAATGTGGAAGAAAAGTTAGAAATCTAAAACATCTTTTAGATTTTCTACAGCGCACAGTCTCTTGGTACAACTACTTAAGTTGATTTGTGCGCACTCCTATACCTATAACTCCTATACCTATAACTCCTATACTTATATAAGAACCGCTGATTAATTCGGCTCTGATTTAATCAGAAGACAAAAACTGGAAACCCTAAGTTAATCTTGACTTAGTCACATCCTTGTTTACGTTCTATATCCGATAAATTGCGGCCAGAGAGAACAAGTCTTAGCCATTATTTTCGCTATGCTGCAATTTTAATGTCTCAACAACATTCGTTGATTTAATCCAGCAAACATCAAACTGGAAAAAGTAATTACAAATTTTCTTTTTATGATAATTTACTTTCCATTGTATTCACGTCGAATCTTTTGATTAATACTCAATTTCCTTCTTTTATTTCGCCTGCAACTCTACCTGTATACGTCAAAACTCAACAAATTGGGATTTCATTGAAAATCCGGGCATGCTCATCATGTTCGTCTTACCTAGAGTTTAAAAATAAATCTGTTAGATCAACTCATTAGGCCCAGTGATCATGAAGACTATGAAGAATTTGATGACAGCCGTTGCATTGGTAACCGCAGCGACTGCAAGTGTGACACAAGCTGAAAGTCAGCTGTCTACAACCATCCAAAAAGATTATGACTCCTATTTAGACCCACTGTTTAAGCATTTTCACGCCAATCCAGAATTAAGCTTGGTTGAGAACGAAACCTCTGATCGTGTCGCTAAAGAGCTGAAAAAGGCTGGGTTCAAAGTCACTAAAGGCGTGGGCGGAACAGGTTTAGTTGCCATCATGGAAAATGGCAAAGGCCCTCTGGTTATGATGCGTGCCGACATGGACGGCTTGCCGGTTGAGGAAAAGTCCGGCTTACCTTATTCATCTAAGGCCACACAAAAAGATCCCATTACTGGGAATGAAGTACCTGTAATGCATGCCTGTGGTCATGATATGCACATTACCAGCTTGATTGGCACCGCGCGTAGAATGCAAGCCTTGAAAGATCAATGGTCTGGCACCTTAATGCTCGTGGGACAACCAGCTGAAGAACGTATTCTCGGCGCTCGCGCCATGATGGACGACGGTATTTGGGAGAAATTTGGCGTACCCGATTACGCGCTTGCACTGCATGTAGCTGCGGGTTTAGAGGCCGGTAAAATTAACGTGGTAGAAGGCAGCCCTTACGCCGGCTCCGATTCCGTCGATATTATCATTCACGGCGTTGGCGCCCACGGTGCGAGTCCACACGCCGGTAAAGACCCGATTGTCTTGGGCTCACAAATTGTTCTGGCGCTACAAACTTTGGTTTCTAGAGAATTATCACCGCGCCAACCCGGTGTTGTGACGGTGGGTTCTTTCCACAGCGGCACCAAACACAACATTATTTCAGACGAGGCTCACCTACAGTTAACCGTGCGCAATACTAATCCAGAAACTCGTGAGCTTTTATTGTCAGGCATTAAACGTATTGCCGAAAATATGGGGCGTGTTGCGGGTCTTCCTGAAGATAAGTTACCGGAAGTTATTTTCTCTAAAGAAAGCGTACCACCAACGGTTAATAACATCGATTTAGCCAAGCGCCTTAAGAATGTTTGGACGGCAGAAATGGGTGAGACTTCGGTTTCGAGTCTATTGCCTCAAGGCATGGGCGCTGAAGATTTCCCTATGTTCACTACCGAACCCTATATTCCAAGCGTCTACTTTACCGTTGGCGGAACACCTGCGGAAGATTTAGCCGCCGCCGCAGCCGGTGGTCCAGCAGTTGCCAGTCATCATTCACCGTTATTTAAAATTTCACCGGAACCTTCGGTAACAGCGGGCGTAGAAGCTACCGTACTTGCACTTTTGGATTTAATGAAAAAATAAATTAATCAGAGATTTCAGCAACACAAGGACGTGTTGCCAACAGCCAAATGAAAAAAGATTAACATTGTGAAACAGTTAATCAGCGGCTTTTTAAACACTACCAGCTTTGACTTTTACGGATAAATTTGGAAAAAAATAACTAAGGACTTTACTGGTACAAATTTACACGCCCTTTTTTGAAATTTATTTTTAATGGCACGTTAAAAACAGAGAGATTAGAGCAATGATAAAAACCTAAATATTTTTATTATTGTAAATTCAGACTGCTAATTAAGATTCCGAAGCGTCTTTATCACCCACGTAATGCTTAAAGTTTTCGCGATACTCGTCGAAGTTTTCGTGCAAAAACGATCGAAACTGATCGAGATAGAATTTTTTAGCGTCTTTTTCGTCTTCAATAAAATCTGCTTTAGACTCACTGTTATCAGCAACAATAAACGCTCCAAAGCGCGCGCAAGCATACATAAGAGCTTGATGTGCATCACCCGGATTTAAACCTTCTTCGCAGGCAACATTAGTTTGTTCGATAAGGTTATCTACTAAATTCCACAAAAGATTTTCTGTATTGTTATCGCTAGACGACATTTAAAAATTCCGAAAAAATCGTACTTTCAAAACCTGAACACTATGATTTGCAGAAAGCATTTTCCACAAAATCGCAGCCTATTCGCTGATGATCAAACTTAAGGACTCTCTGATTAACTCATCCGTGATTTAATCAGAGGGCAGAAATTGAAAATACCATTTCCAATTTCTGCACAATTTCAATTACTTACCGTTTTTGAAATTGACGACACATACTTGTATTGCAAGAAACTCTAGCTTGTGTCGCAAGAAACTCTAGGTTAACCAGAGTTTCCTTAACTATCAGCCAACAATATCTAACAACTCAACTTCAAAAATAAGTGTTGAGTATGGTCCAATCTTACCGCCAGCACCGCGCTCACCGTACGCTAGGTGATGAGGCACAAACAAACGCCATTTTGAGCCAACAGGCATCATTTGCAGCGCTTCGGTCCAACCTGCAATTACGCCACCAACAGGAAACTCCGCAGGAGTTCCACGCGCTACAGAGCTATCGAAAACAGAGCCGTCAATTAAGGTACCGTGATAATGGGTGCGAACGGTAGACTCACGGGTTGGCTTTTCGCCGCTACCTTCAACAAGAATTTCGTATTGAAGGCCCGAATCTAGAGAAATAATTCCGTCTTTTCCGGCGTTTTCTTCTAGGAATTTTTGACCTTCAGCGCCAAGTGTTGCCGCTTTTGCTTTTTCTTCTTCTGCCATGACTTGCTGGATGACTGCGAATGCAGCATTAATTGCGTCTACATCAACCGCTAATGGCGCATTGTTGCAGCCATCAATAAAACCCGCCACGGCCGCTTCTACATCAAAACCGGTGAACGGTTTTTCTGAAATACGATCGCCCAACTGACGGCCAATACCGTAACTGGCTTTTTGTTCGTTCGTCGAAAATTTATTCGTCATAGCAAACACTCTTTGTCTATTTAAGATTAAAGAGGCAATCAAATTAGAAAATCGAAACTTAAAAAACTTAGCACGAGCCTTAACTCGTCACATTAACGCTTCATCAAAATAAAGCCTTAATCACTAAACTGTTCAAAAAATTAACCGATTTTGATTAACCTACATAAATGAAAACCCAGCCTAAGCTGGGTTTTTGATGTTCAGGCGGCTTGGCCACCTATGGATTTAACCAACAAATACACGCGCATTTCTGAAAATTCTCAGCCAAGGGCCGTCTTCCTGCCACTCATCGGGATGCCAAGAGTTACAAACTGCACGATACACACGCTCAGGGTGCGGCATCATAATCGTTACCCGACCGTCTGTGCTTGACAGCGCAGTAATACCATCTGGCGAACCGTTAGGGTTGGCCGGATAGTTTTCGGTGACTTCGATGCCGTTATCAACATAACGCATAGCCACCGTACCGGAATCGATACAAGCCTGCAAATGTGTGCCGTCGATAAATTCAGCTTGACCTTCACCATGGGCAACAGCTACTGGCATATGAGAACCCGCCATACCTAACATGAGGATTGATGGCGTATTTTCAATGCGTACCAAGCTAGTTCGAGCTTCAAACTGCTCGGACCGATTGCGTACAAAGCGCGGCCAGTGATCGGCTCCGGGAATCAGCGATTTAAGATTACTCATCATCTGACAACCGTTGCACACCCCCAAGCTAAAAGTTTCTGAGCGAGTAAAAAACGCACTGAACTGATCACGCAATTGATTGTTAAACAGAACAGTTTTAGCCCAACCTTCGCCAGCGCCTAAAACATCACCGTAGGAGAAGCCACCGCAAGCCGCAAGTCCTTTGAACTCACTTAAGTCTCGACGACCACTGAGCAGATCGCTCATGTGCACATCGACAGAATCAAAACCCGCTTTATGGAAAGCAGCGGCCATTTCAACATGACCATTAACACCCTGCTCGCGCAAAATCGCAACCTTAGGTTTTGCACCTAGATTTAAATAAGGCGCTGCAATGTCTTCATTAAGATCAAAGGTCAGACGTGTGCTAAGTCCGTCGTTACGGCCAAGAATTCGATTGAACTCTTGTTGCGCACAAACTGGATTATCGCGTAGCGATTGAATACGGAAGCTGGTCTCGCTCCAAAGCTGTTGCAGATAAGACTGAGCCTGATCGAAAATCACTTCGCCGTTAAAACTGATACGAACTTGGTTCTCGTCGTTCAAACCACCCAAGTCGCGAACCATGACACCAGCATCTGCAAAACGAGAGGTAATTGCTGCCAGGTGCTCTTCTTTAACTTGGATAACTGCGCCAAGCTCTTCGTTGAACAGAATCTCTAAAACCGACTCGCCCATTCCCGATAGATCAATATCAAGACCAACGTGGCCGGTAAAGGCCATTTCTACTAAGGTCGCGAACAGACCACCGTCAGAGCGATCGTGATAAGCAACAACTTCACCGTTTTCCAAGCTTTCTTGCATGGCAGTGAAAAAGCTTTTCAGCACGGCAGGTTGATCAACATCGGGAACTTCATCGCCCATCTGACCATAAACCTGAGCCAAGATAGACCCGCCCATACGCAATTGACCGGCAGCGATATCGATCAACAGAAGTCGAGTATCCCCCAGATCAAAACGCAATTGCGGCGTAACGGTTTTACGTACATCGGTCACCGGCGCAAACGCGGAAATAATCAACGATAGCGGCGCAGTAACTGCTCGCTCTTCACCGTCATCTTGCCATGCTGTGCGCATAGACATTGAATCTTTGCCAACCGGAATGGTAATTCCCAATTCTGGACAAAGCTCCATACCAATGGCTTCAACGGTTCGATACAGCTTTTCGTCTTCACCTCTATGACCGCTGGCGCACATCCAGTTGGCCGACAACTTAATGTCTGAAAGAGATTGAATTCGCGCACTGGCAATATTGGTTATAGCCTCAGCTACCGCCATACGACCAGAAGCAGGTGCATTGATCAATGCCGACGGTGTTCTTTCACCCATCGACATGGCTTCGCCGCAATAGGTGTCAAACGAAGAAGTTGTTACCGCACAGTCGGCCACAGGAACCTGCCAAGGACCAACCATCTGATCACGAACAACCTGGCCGGTAATAGATCGATCACCGATGGTTACCAAGAAATTTTTACTAGCGACGGTTGGGTGCTTTAAAACACGTTCGGCGGCTTCGTTAAGCTCAATGTCTTCACAATTAAAAGCCTGGGTTACGCCGCTGTGTTTATAGGCACTGCGATGCATTTTAGGTGGCTTACCAAACAGCAAAGACATGGGTAAATCCACAGGCTTGGTATCGAAATAGCGATCATTGAGCACAATTTTTTGTTCGCTGATCGACTCGCCTACTACAGCAAAAGGGGCACGTTCGCGCTTACAAATGGCTTCAAATACCGAGAGATCTTCCGGTTTAATGGCCATAACGTAGCGCTCTTGAGATTCGTTGCACCAAACCGCCAAGGGGCTCATACCCGGCTCGTCGTTGGGAATTTCACGCAATTCAAATAAGGCTCCGCAGCCGCCATCTTTAGCAAGCTCAGGGAAAGCATTCGACAAACCACCAGCACCAACGTCGTGAATAAAGGCAATGGGGTTATTCGCACCCAACTGCCAACACTGATCAATAACCTCTTGAGCACGTCTTTGCATTTCTGGGTTTTGACGTTGTACAGACGCAAAATCAAGATCTTCCGACGAATTACCAGAATCCATCGATGAAGCCGCACCACCACCCAAGCCAATCAACATCGCAGGGCCGCCCAATACCACAAGCTTGCAGCCCGGAGCGTAGGTTTCTTGATCAATGTGCTCTGCTTTAATGTTGCCGTAACCGCCCGCAATCATTACCGGTTTGTGGTAGCCGCGACGCTCGCCGTCAAAATCTATCTCAAAGGTTCGGAAATAACCGCATAGATTCGGGCGTCCAAACTCATTATTAAACGCAGCCGCACCTATCGGGCCGTCAATCATAATATCCAGGGCCGAAACGATGCGATTAGGCTTACCGTAGTATTCTTCCCAAGGCTGATTAAAATCGGGAATCATCAGGTTAGAGACTGTGAATCCTGCCAAACCGGCTTTTGGTTTAGAGCCCTTACCTACCGCGCCTTCATCACGAATTTCACCACCCGAGCCGGTACCAGCGCCCGGAAACGGCGCGATTGCCGTGGGGTGATTGTGGGTTTCAACCTTCATTAAGATGTGAACATCTTCTGAGTTAAAACCGTAGGATTGATCGCTAGGATTTGGGTAAAAACGTCCGCAATGGTGTCCGGTCATAACCGCAGCGTTATCGGAATATGCAGAAAGCACATTTTCTGAAGACAGTTTGTAGGTGTTCTTAATCATACCGAATAAGGTATTCGGCTGATCTTGATCATTCAAAGTCCAGGTAGCGTTGAAGATCTTATGGCGGCAATGCTCTGAGTTCGCCTGAGCAAACATCATCAGCTCGACATCAACTGGGTTGCGGCCCAGCTCTTCAAAGCCTTTTAATAAGTAATCGATCTCGTCTTCGGCAAGCGCTAAGCCTAACTCTTGGTTGGCTTTAACAAGACTGTCTCGTCCACCGCCTAAAACATCAATCGATGTTGCCGGTGCCGGCGTTCGGATAACAAACAACTCATTAAGCGCGTCAAAACTATCAAAAATACTTTCAGTCATTGGATCAAACAGTTGCTGACGAAGAATCTCTTGCGACTGCAATTGTCCGGTCACAGAATAAACAATCACCCGTTCAACGCGGGCAACGGATTGAAGCCCAACATTTTTGAAGATGTCCGTTGCTTTTGATGACCAAGGAGAAATAGTACCGATGCGAGGACTTACGATGAACTGTTTCGTAAACTCAGAGGCAATACCGGATGAACTTGCGTCTGTTTTTGGCCCGTACTCTAGCAATTTATCAATAATACTGCGTTGTTCTGGGGTTAGGTTATCGCTAGAAAAACCTTCTCGAAATGAGATGACGTGATAGAAATGTGCGCATACTGACTCAACACTTGAGTCCAGCTCTACCAGTGTCTTTAGGAGTTTTTCGCGGCGAAACGAAGATAGGGCTTCTGTTCCAGGCAGGATTAACATTGATTCAAAATGCCTCAGATCGGGGTATAAACGGACAGAACCGATACTAACCATCAGTACCGGAAAATTTAGGGGCGCAATTGTACTTGAATTGAATACCTCTGGCACCCGAACACCGAACGAAATTTTCAACTCATCTGAACATTAAGTTTGGCATAGCAAAGCGAAGCTATTATCAAGATTTAGTTATATAAATAGCCTTCAAGTGAGATTTAACACATAAATTGCACACAATTTCATTACATCGGCTGATTTTAGTTCGTTTTCCATACGGATTTTTGTGTTTTAGCTCAAATCAACAATGAAAATTTTGTCAAAAATGGTTTGCAAAATTCATCACAAATAAACTTTTTTTAAACATTTTTCGTCTAAAAAAGAAACCGAGTTAGAGCTTTAGTTATCAAAAAATATTGATAACCACCAGCTAGGATGGCGCCCAAAGTAAGTAAGTACTATATCAACCGTAATTTTCAAGACAGGAAACATAAGCAGCTTCTAATTTAGTATCAAAATTTTAGACCGCCGCTACTATAATTTTTAATAGCTTTCAAGCTAGCGCTTCTCGTCTCAGACGATTAAAATTCGCGCACTTTTTACCCAGGCTCGTTCAGTTTTGATTAACTACAGTGCAATTACCTTTAGAGAATGATCCGTAAGATGCCTTTTGTCACGTTCATTAAAAGAGCGATTAAGTTTTCGGTTGCCACAGCATTTGTGGCCGGAATCTGTTCGCCCCTATCCGGTAGCCACCTGCCAACTGAACTTGAAAATGTTTATGCAGACGGATTTCTGAACGTTATTTCACGCAACGGTCCTACAACTTATTTCGAAGGCCCACAGGGTTTAACCGGTCTCGAATACGATCTCGCTAAGGGCTTCGCCGATTTTTTAGGCGTTGAACTTGTCATCCAAGAACAAGAAAATTTAAACCGCATCATCGCCAAGGTAGCTCACAAAGAAGCACACTTTGCGGCGGCTGGTTTAACTGCCTCGTCTGAACGCGCGGAGTTTGTCCGGTTCACCCAAGCCTACACCGACGTCAGTGAACTGCTCATCTATAACCGAAGCAATCCAAAGCCAGAATCCTATGAAGATCTTGTCGGCAAAAAAATTCTGGTGATGGCTGGCAGCGCTCACGCCCAACGACTGCGAGACATTCAAAAAAGCCACCCCAAAATCCAGTGGGCTGAGCACTCCGAAGCTGAAATGGTCGATCTAATCGAGATGGTTCACAATGGTGATATCGATTACACCATGGTCGATTCGAACGTATTCTCGCTAACCGAAAAGATTTACCCCAGAGCTGGGGTTGCCATAGAGCTAGAAGGCAATCAAGGTTTAGCTTGGGCTTTCCCGAATCAAGTTGACTCAAGCCTATATCTTAAAGCCCAAGAATATTTCGACTCGATTAAAGAGTCGGGCCAGTTGGCTAGCTGGATGAGCACCTACCAAAACGAAATCGATCTCGATCAAAGTGGCGCTTTGACGATTGCCAAAAAAATTGAAACTCGATTGCCGAACTGGGAAGAACATCTGCGCGATGCAGGCGCTGAATTTAACTTAGAATGGCAATTGCTGGCGGCGATTAGTTATCAAGAATCTCACTGGAATCCCAAAGCGCGCTCACGCACCGGTGTTCGAGGCTTCATGATGCTCACCCAAGCAACGGCTGCCGAAATGGGTGTTACCAACCGCGTTGATCCCGTACAAAGCATCAACGGCGGCGCCAAATATTTTAAAAGTATTTTCGAGCGTATTCCTGAGCGAATTCAAGGCGAAGATCGAACATTGATGGCACTTGCTGCTTATAATGTTGGTATGGGTCACTTGGAAGACGCTCGTATCTTAACCGAACGCGCCGGTGGCAATCCCGACCGCTGGCAAGAAGTGAAGCAATATTTACCTCTGCTTTCGAAACGTAAATACTATCGAACTGTTAAACACGGCTATGCCCGCGGTTGGGAGCCGGTACAATACGTCGAAAACATTCGCCGTTATTACGCAATCATCACGTGGCACGACACCTTCACCAATAATCGTGCATTGGCTGCCGAATCTACAGAATTACATTCTGATGTTCGCCCGGTTACCTTCCAAAACGAAAGCGAAGATCTAGAAGACTTCAACTATCCTCTTCTTTAATTGCGATCAATTTAAGCACAGCGAGAGCTTTCAGTATCATTTGAGCTGATAGAAAATTAAAAACCCGCTTAAAAACAGCGGGTTTTTTAGTGTTGTTGCGAGGTTTGTTTTTAAGAGAATTATTGCTGCGAAGACTGTTTTTGCTGCTTAATTTGCTTTCTCCGCTCGCTAAAAAAGCTGCTGATCAGATTAGAGCTTTGTTCTGCCAAAACACCGCCCACAACCTCAAGGTAGTGATTACCATAGCCTTCATTAATAAGCCGTAATCGACTTTCAATAGCACCAGCCTTAGGTTCTGTAGCCGCGTAGACAAGCCGCTTCACGCGACTGTGAATGATCGCACCGGTACACATTGCGCAAGGTTCTAGCGTCACATACAAATCACAATCGACTAATCGATAATTACCAATCTTTTGAGCCGCTTGCCTTAACGCCAAAATTTCGCAGTGCGCCGTTGGATCACACAAACTGATCGGAGCATTCCAAGCGCTTGCAATAATTTGTTGATCACGAACGACCAGAGCACCTACCGGAACCTCACCGATTTCGCGAGCTTTTTGTGCCAATTCCAACGCTTGGCTCATCCAATATTCATCGTTCATTGCGTTTACGAATCACGCTGACAAACACGAATTAAAAAATCCGCCTGAACATTTTCACAACCTTGATTCTGCCAATCTAAACGTGATTGTTCAGAGCACTTCCAAACCATGGGTGTCATTGACAACAAGTTTGCTCGTACCGCAGCAGTTGTTAAATGCATAGTGAAATTAACCGGAATTAGCTGTACCTCTTTATAACCATTAGGTACCGGCCAAGGTTCATGTTCAATCGCTTTTGGATAAATAGCAGCTCGAAGCTCTTTTAAATGGGTCATTCCGGGAAAAACTTGCAGCCAATATCCCGAATCTTTAAGCACCTTATTCACCTCATCAACACTTGCAGGAGCAAATACTTGTACCACAAAATCCACCGACTGTTGCTTTAACGGAATTGAAAACACACTGGCAACCGCAGAATGTGCGCGAACAAATTTTTTTGCTGCCGATTTAATGGCTTCTTTAGATATATCTAAAAGGTACCAGCGATCTTTGAGTACTGTATTTGTCTGGACAATACTATTAGAAAAATAACCTTCACCGGCACCTATATCCAAACCCGAATTGAGATTTTTATCTGTAGATATCAATTGTTTAATAACATCAGATAGTGTTTCGGCTAACGGCAAATAATGCCCTTCTGTTAAAAAATCGGTTCTAGCACGAATCATGTCTTTTGAATCGCCTGGATTTTTCGAGCCTTTGTTCTGTACGGGCAATAAATTCACGTAACCTTGCTTGGCTATATCAAAGCTATGATTATTCATACACGATAAGCGATTACCCTGTTTTGATACGCTTTCAGACGAGCCACCGGCAGCGGCGTTGGCACCGTCGATTGATAAAGACTGATTGCACAAAGGGCAGGTCCACCAAATACTCATTGAAAACGACTGCTCAACTTTTCCAATTCAATATCCGAGGGAACTCGAATAAATTCAAAGCGCGGCACAGGTTCGTCATTCACCATTACCGATTCGATAAACATTTTAAGAGGACGTACCCAGACATCGTATTTTCCGTACAAACAGCGATAAACCACCAAACGCTCTTCGGTTTCGCTGTGTTTGGCAATGTGCATTACCAAATATTCTTTACCCTTGTAATGTTTATAGATTCCAACTGGAATGGTTTTGGTCATACAATCAAACTCAAATAAATATGTTTTTCTGAATATTGTCATGTTACCGTTTGTCTTGACGAAATCCTAGCGACTGCGAACGGTATCAAGTGCTTGGCAAATCTCTTGAACTCCAACCATAACGCGTGTGGTGTGACGAACTAAATGATCTGCATTAAATGAATAAATATGTTGGTTTGCAACGGCAGAAATCGATTGCCACTTTTGCCAATCCTCTATCCAGTCGGCCGTGCCATCACGCTCATCGGTGCCAATAATAATAGTCGGATTTTTAGCAATGACAGTTTCGATTGAAACTAACGGAGCTTTTGCAATGGCATCGGCAAAAATGTTTTCACCTCCGCATAAATCAATAATGTTGCCAATCAATGTACTGTTATTGATGGTTTGTAAAGGATTATCCCAAACCTGAAAAAAAGTTTTTACGGCTGGCTGATTGGCATAGTGTTTTAATTGATTTAATTGCTGCAAAAAAGATTCTGCTTCTCGATTCGCCATTGCAGATAAACCGAATAAAACACCCAAATTTTTCAGTTCATGAGCAATACTGTCGAGATTTTTAGGCTGCGACCAGTAAATGGGAATGCCTAGCTCTTCAAATACCGATAAGCCGGAATAATTGCTACCATCGGCCCAAATTAAAATTAAATCCGGTTTGAGAGATATAATTTTTTCGATATTTAACGCCTGAAAATCGCCGACGTTCTCAATCAACTGTGCCTGTTTTGGAAAATCACTAAACGCAGAAACACCTACCAAAAAATCACCACCGCCAATCGTAAATACATTTTCCGTTAAATGAGGTGACAAGCTTATCACGCGACGGGCAGGAACTTTCAATTTCAATTGATGATCTAGATCGTCTATCACTACAATTGAGTCAGACTCCATAGGAATTTTTGCCGAGGCCACACTCGAAACAAAAGCGAAAAAGACACAGCTGAGAAATGAAATAGCTCTAAATATTTTTTGCATTAATTATTAACTGAGTAAATCGGTGATGTGTTAGATATTTGAGAGAAAACAGATAACACTCTAAGAAAATTCCCAGAGACAGCTTTTTAACTGCCACCAAGAACAATTTAATTAAAGAACCACTTGATTAAAGAACAACTAGACTAATCGCAAACGTGCTCTTTAAGTGCTTTTTTAACGTCCTTAATTCTTATTTGTCGTAATTGTTCGGCTAAATCTAAGCCACGATAACCCTTATCAAGCAAGGGTTGCACATCAACAGATTTTGCAGCATGAAGAGCCGTTAATAAATATTGTGCCTGCGGATAGGGTTTATTTTCTAACCCTAATCGACCCCGAGCATCAGACTCGCAGGCAGCAATAAATTGCTCAACACGCACCGGACGCCGAAAGCCATCTAAGTCTTCTAACAATCGTAAAACACTGCTCGGCTTCATCTCTTGCAAACAGTGCGCTCGTAAATGATGTTTGGTTACCGCATTGGCCAGCTCTCGATAATCTTTGGGAACTCGCAAACGTTTTGATACCGCGTCGCTGAGTGGTAATCCCAAATTTTCGTGATCAATATGTTTTGGCCATAATTCCCTTGGCGTAATACCTTTTCCTAAGTCGTGAAGTAATACGGCATAGGTAATTAAAGCATCATTAAAAGCCCTACGTGCGTAATCAATGCTTAGCATCACATGTTCACCCGTGTCGATTTCGGGGTGATATTGTGCCGTCTGAGGAACACCAAACAAGGCATCCAGCTCGGGTAATATTTTTCCGAGTGCATCGCAGGCTTTTAATACTCGGAAAAACTCACTGGGGTTCGGTTCGGTCAGTGCTCGCGAAATTTCTTTCCAAACTCGTTCGGGCGTTAATGTATTTAACTCGCCTTGCTGGGCCAGTTGATTCATTAACTCAAGTGTAGAAGCATGAACAGAGAATCCTAAATCTTTATAGCGAGCCGCAAATCGAGCCACACGCAAAACTCGTAGTGGATCTTCGACAAATGCAGGCGAAACATGACGTAACACTTTCTGATTTAAATCGTCGATACCACCGTAGGGATCAACATAGTCACCGCTGTCGTTTTTAGCAATGGCATTAATCGTCAGATCGCGACGAATAAGGTCTTCTTCAAGAGTAATATTGGGATCAAAGTCGCACATAAACCCCTTGTGACCTGCCCCAGATTTGCGCTCGGTACGCGCAAGTGCGTATTCTTCTTTCGTGACGGGATGTAAAAAACACGGAAATTCATTGCCAATTTGTTCATAGCCTAAACGTCGCATTTCTTCAGGCGTAGAGCCAACCACCACCCAGTCGCGATCGGCAACGTTTCGACCGAGCAATTCGTCACGAACCGCACCGCCGACTAAATAAGCTTGTAAATAATGATCGCTTTTATGCACCAAACTTCTAACCTTATATTGTGTTTACACTCGGTATTTATGAAATAACCATCAATACCGAATTTATTCCCGAGATACTCAAGCGCAAGTTTGTTTTAGGAACCTCTGATTAACTCATCCATGATTTAATCAGAGGACAGAAATTGAAAATGCGATTTCCAATTTCTTTACAATTTCAATCACTTACCGTTCATGAAATTGGCGACACATCCTTGTGTCGCGAGAAACTCTGGGTTAATCAGAGTTTCCTTTAATTTTTTGGATATTCTATAGAATTAATCATCCAAACTTTTGAACCCATGTCTGTTTTTACCAGCGCTTCGTCATCCACTTCTTTTTTTAATAGTGCACGCGCCATGGGCGAGTCGATTGAAATATAATCATTGCGATCAAAAATTTCATCGTAACCGACGATTCTAAAACGCTTGATATCACCGTCTTCATTTTCAACCTCGACCCAAGCGCCGAAAAATACCTTACCTTCCTGCTGAGGATGATAGTCAACAACTTTTAAGTGCTCGATAGATTTTCGTAAATAACGCACCCGTCGATCAATTTCACGCAGCCGTTTTTTGTTGTATTGATAATCGGCGTTCTCGCTGCGATCACCAAGACTTGCCGCCCAAGAAACTTTTTTTGTAACTTCAGGGCGTTCTTCTCGCCATAAATAATCAAGTTCTTTTTTTAACGCTTCGAAGCCTTCGCGGGTAATAAGCGGTGTTCTCACAATATCAAACCGTCGGGAAAATAGTTCTAATGTATTTAGGAGCCGTTGATTAACTCATCCATGATTTAATCAACGGACAGAAATTAACAATGCGATTTCCAACTTCTTCACAATTTCAATCACTTATAGTTCTTGAAATTGGTGACACATCCCTGTGTTGCCGGAAACTCTAAGTTAATCAGAGTTTCCTTTAGTATTATAAATACCCATTGAAAATAAAAACTCTTTGTAATTAAGTAACTTAGATAGTCTCTAAGTCGTTAAAGGCTTACTTTCTTGGGGTCATGTTAACAAATCACCGTCATGAATCCCATGGCTTGTAGGCTTGGTTTTAGTACGCTTTTCCGTTAGTGTTTCGACCATTCAAGTTTACCATCAGGAAGGTCACCATGATTTTTAATTTGGACAAATTATCGCCAACGCAACGGTATTTCACTCTGACCCAAAGCATAGTACCGCGTCCGGTCGCTTGGGTACTTTCAGAAAACGCGAATAAATCGTATAACCTCGCACCCTATTCCTATTTCAGTGGTGTTGCCAGTGACCCGCCGTTGGTGATGATCTCTGTGGGTAAAAAAAATGATGGCTCATTGAAAGATACGCGCACCAATATTATTGAGCGCAGTGAGTACGTTATCCATATTCCACACCAAGAAATGGCCCACGCTGTTACCGAAAGTGCCCGTCCACGCCCAGAAGGTGAATCTGAAGTAACCGCGCAAAATCTTGAACTGTGCGAATTTGAAGGTTTTCGCTTACCAAGACTTAAGGCTGCAAGAATTGCTTTAGCGTGTGAAAAATACCGCGTAGAAGATATAACTAATTCGCAAGCAATGATTTTAGGATTAATCAAAGCAGTGTATGTGGATGACGACTTAATTACCGAGTTTGAAGATGGACGCGTAAAAATTGATGCGCAAAAACTGCAACCCATTGGCAGACTGGGTGGCGACGACTACACAGGACTCGGTGAAATTATTACCGTCCCTAGACCGCGATAAACCAACAATTGAGATTCATTAAGGCCATCTATTAAAAAAGATGGCCTTAATTGAATAGCATCCAATCGTGGCGTTTTGCCAATACATTATCGACTGCGAAACATAAGTCCGCGCTGCTGGTATTCTTTGGCGGAGATTCCAAAACTCCCATCAACCAAAACATCTTTAATTAAATACGATCGATTTAATTGCCCTTTTTCGACCTGAGCCAGGTCAACAATTTTTTCTTTAACAGGATTTTTATCGGCGTCGAGCAACACAATTAACTTGGGTAACTGCCGATATTTATGATTGGTTTCAAACACCAAACCCACCTCACCGTTCATTAATTCCACCACAGAACCGGGTGGATAAAGACCAACGGTTTTTATAAATTCTTGAGCAAGTTCTGCATCGAAATGCGTGCCCTTATCTTGGTAGATAATTTTCAGAGCTTGAGTAGCGGGAATGGGCGGTTGATAAACTCTGTCGGCGGTCATGGCATCAAAAGCATCAACAATCGCTATCACCCGTGAGTATCGACTAATTTGAGCATCGTTAAGCCCGCGCGGATAACCTTGACCATCGATGCGCTCATGATGGTTCCAAGCAACGTCCACCGCCTGTGCAGCGCCGCTGCCAGCCGACATTAATAAATTTCGTCCATACACCGAATGACGTTTCATTATTTTCATTTCGTCGTCGGTTAAAGGGCCGGGTTTATTCAGTATCTCAAGGGGAATTTTCATCTTACCGACATCGTGTAATAGTCCACAGATGCCAAGGTCATAGAGCGCGTTTTCGTCGTACCCCAACTGACGACCAAAGGCAATTGCTAGTATGCAAACATTCAAGCAATGCTCTGAGGTATAGCTGTCTCGATCGCGGATTTTAGACATCCACATTAAGGCATCAGAATTTCTCAAAACGCTTTCAACACAGTCGCGAACCATGGTTTTAGCTTGCTGTGTATTAATCACAGAGGTGAGACGAACTTCATCTAACAGGCTTTTGGTCAGCCGTCGCGCATCACGATAAACACCATAAATTCGCTCGTTTTCTTCTCGTACTGGAATTTTATTGATGTAAATGGTTTTTGTAGGAGCCTGCGTTAAGGTTGCGTTTGCGTTAAGAGAGACCCAATGCTCTTCTCTAACATCCACCCAAACGTATTCACTGTATTGCGCAACGGTCTCGATATCATCAATAGATTCGATAAGAAAACCTTGCATAAGAAAGGGAGTTTCTAACCAGTCTTTTTCGAGCTTAGAAACCCACATTCCAATTTTAAGCTCAGAAATGTGGATTTTTTTTGATTGTACTTCGTTGGCAAAGTGGCCGTTGGAATGATGCCTCGGCATAAACGCACCCCTAAGAATCTAGGGCTGCGTTGAGCCCTTTACTTATTTTGCCAAGACTTTTGCGATAGATTCGCAAAGGTACGGCAAGTTATTATTGTTGATGCCCGCTATACTGATGCGGCTGGATTTGGTCATATAAATACTATAGGCCGTTTTTAGCTCTTCGACCTGATTTTCATTGACACCTAAGAACGAAAACATACCGTTTTGCTTTTTAATAAAGTCAAAGTTCGCATCACATCCAGCCTTTTGGATTCCATCAACCAAGGCATGACGCATTTCGATAATACGGCCTCGCATTTGTGCTAATTCTTCAATCCACAAATCTTTCAGAATTGGATCAGCAAGAACGGTTTCAACCAAAGCAGCGCCATGAGCAGGCGGCATAGAGTAAATTTCTCGGGCAACATTCAGTAGTTGGTTGGTCACCAAGGACACTTGTGCAGGATCTTTCACCACAATTGACACGGTGCCGGTACGTTCGCGGTATAAACCAAAGTTTTTCGAGAAAGAATTGGCCAATACCAATTCAGGAAGATTCTCAGCCATATAACGTAAACCAAAAGCATCAGCGTCAATTGACTCGCCAAAACCTAAGTACGCCATGTCGATAAATGGAATCAGACCCCTGTTTTGTACAAATTCGGTAACGATTTGCCATTGCTGCTGGGAAAGATCAGCACCGGTTGGGTTGTGACAACTGCCGTGAATCAGCACAAAATCACCGGTCGATGCGTCTTCTAGAGCGGCCATCATTGCGTCGAAGTCAACTTCGTTCTTGCTGGCATCGTAGTACGGATATTGACGGAACTCTAAACCAGAGCTGCCTAATAAAGGCACGTGATTAGGCCAACTTGGGTCGCTTACCCATATTTTCGAATTTGGATTGGCTCTTTGGATTACTTGCGCAGCAACTCTTAATGCACCACAGCCGCCCGTTGCTTGAATGGTAGCCACTCGATTGTCTTTGATAACCGGGTGATTTTGGCCGAACAATAATTCATTGACCAAGCTAATAAAGCGTTCCGTGCCGCCTGCTGGCAGATAGGCTTTGCTGTTCTCTTCTTGAAGATAACGAATCTCGGCTTCTTTTACCGCTTTCAAAACCGGAGTTAAGCCATTCTGATCCTTAAAAACACCAACGCCCAAGTCAATTTTATTCGGGTTTGTATCGGCACGGCACTGAGCCACTAATCCTAATATTGGGTCGGCCTGAAGTGTCGGTAGTTTTTCGAACATATCTGCTCCAAAGAATTTTTCTATCATGTCGTCAAAATTTCGCCGCTAGATTAGAGTAATTTAGGCAGAAAATCTAAAACATTTTTCAGAAAATAAAATAAAGCGTTTTTTTCGCAAATGTATTAAAAAAGGGAATAATCAACTCGTGGAATTTCTGGTTTATAAGTGAGCATTTTTCAAAACTACTTCTATTATTAGAAAGAAGATTTAGATACACGGACTAAACCGCATGACATCAACCTCCGAGATAGATGAATACGATCGTAAAATCCTTCGCGCTTTGCAAGAAAATGCTGATTACTCCATGGCGGAATTAGGCGAAAAAGTTGGACTATCGCACACGCCCTGCTGGCGGAGAATAAAACGTCTTGAAGCCGACGGAATTATTTTAAATCGTGTTACTTTATTAGATCGCCATAAACTGAATTTAAACGTCAGTTTGCTGGCTCAAATCAACATGACCAAACACGATCAAATAACACGTCAATCTTTTGAACTAGCCGTATTAGACATACGCGAAGTTGTTGAATGCTACTCTACCAGCGGCGAAAAAGATTACGTATTGAAAATCGTTGTGCGCGATTTGGCGGAATATGAAGAACTACTAAAATCAAAATTGTTATCGCTACCCGGCGTTGCCTCTATAAGCTCTAACTTTGCATTGCGACAGGTAAAATACACAACCGAACTGCCGTTATAAACAAAGTATTTCCAACATATCATTAATACACACTGCGGCAGACAGCTCATATTATTAGTATTCGTTACATTGAATTAAACACAAAAAAAGCCCGATGAATTCGGGCTTTTTTACGAACGCTGACTCTACAACACACGTAACATTAGTTTAGGAAATTAACATTAGTTTAGAAAACTCTGATTAATCTAAAACTTCCCACCACAGACGATCGTGTCATCAATTTAAAAACAATCAGCGATTGAAGTTGTGAAGAAAGTGAAGTTGTGACGAAAATAGAAATCGTATTTGCAATTGCTGTCCTCTGATTAAATCACGGCGGAGCTAATCAGAGGTTTCTACAACTTAACTCAAACCACCCAAGCACACATATTTAAGCTCTAGATAATCTTCAATACCGTATTGAGACCCTTCTCGACCAGAGCCCGACTCTTTAACGCCCCCAAAAGGCGCCATTTCGTTAGAAATAATGCCTTCGTTAACGCCCACAATACCGTATTCCAATGCTTCGCTGACTCTGAAAATACGACCTAAATCGCGGGTATAAAAATAAGACGCCAAACCAAATTCGGTATCGTTAGCCATGGCGATAGCTTCTTGTTCGGTTTTAAATTTAAATAAAGGCGCAACCGGGCCAAATATTTCTTCTTTAAATACGCGCATCGAATCATTAACGTGAGTCAACACTGTTGGCTCGTAAAAGCAATTACCCAAATCCGAAGCTTTACCACCAATGGTGACACTGCCACCTTTGGCCACTGCGTCTTCAACTAACTCTGCAACATTTTGCGCGGCTTTTTCATTAACCAGCGGCCCAATATTCACACCGTCTTCAAAGCCGTTGCCCATTTTAAATTTCGCAACCGCTTCAGTGAGCTTTTCGGCAAACTGTTCGTACACACCTTCTTGAACCAAAATACGGTTAGAGCACACGCAAGTTTGTCCTGCGTTTCGATATTTTGAAGCAATGGTTCCGGCAACGGCTGCGTCTAAATCAGCATCATCAAAAACAATCAAAGGTGCGTTACCGCCAAGCTCCATGGATGTTTTCATCACCGTATCGGCGCATTGTTTCATCAACACCTTACCAACGGGTGTTGAACCTGTGAAAGTCAGTTTACGCACGGTTGGATTTGAGGTTAATTCACCGCCAATCTCGCGAGAACTTTTACCAACCACAACATTAAACACACCATCGGGAATGCCTGCCTCTTGGGCAAGTACCGCAATCGCCAGCGCGCTTAACGGCGTTTCGGTGGCGGGTTTACACACAAAGGCACAACCTGCGGCCAAAGCCGGCCCGGCTTTGCGAGTAATCATGGCATTAGGGAAATTCCACGGTGTAATTGCGGCGACCACGCCAACGGGCTGCTTCATTACTAATAAGCGTTTATCGCTGCTTGGTGCAGGAATAATATCGCCTTCGATACGCTTGGCTTGTTCGGCAAACCATTCAATATAGGCGGCACCGTAAGCGATTTCACCAGCGGCTTCGGCAACGGGTTTGCCTTGCTCGGCGGTCAGAATTTTGGCGAGGTCTTGTTGATGTTCCATCATCAAATCAAACCACTTGCGCAGCACATTTGAGCGTTTTTTAGCGGGCCAAGCCTTCCACTCTTGCATGGCTTTTTGCGCACAATCGATGGCTCGGGCGGTTTCGGCGGCACCAAGGCTCGCAACTTCGCAAAGAGTTTCGCCATTTGCCGGATTAACCACAGCAACCGTTGCGCCGCTGTCTGCATCAATCCATTTGCCACCAATAAAAGATTGTGTGCGCAATAAATCAGGTTTGTTCAGGTCGATCATTTATCCTCCTAAAACAGCTCAAATTTAATGTGTATCTATCACAAGCTGTTGTTTTTATGCATTTCGATAAGCTGTTAGTTCAAGCGTTTGTCTGTTGTTGGCCTTATATTTAGCCAATAGTTTCTCAAATTAGCCCGGTCTTAACAGTTAATAAGGTTTTATCTACAAACTAGTCTGAAACAATTACAGCAATTTCAGTAATCATTACAAAAATCACCGCGACAACTCATCGTTACTACCGGTGAAAATAGTAACTAAAGCGAATTACTTTCACCGCTATTTATTTTCAACAAGGTTACTAGAAGATCTCGCATAGCAATGGCCGGTGATGACAAGGCAAAACGGGTGCGATAAACAATGCCAATATCGCGGTTTAGAATGGGTTGATCTAACGCGACGCACACAGCGCCAGAGTCAATCATCTGCTGCTCACACAAACGAGGCACCACACTCACACCAAGGCCCAATCCTACAAGCTGGCCTACCGTTGCTAATTGATTCACTTCGATAGCCGCAGCAAAACCCAAACCACGTGCGGCCAGAGTTTGTTCTACGTACAAACGCAGGCTCGACGGTGCCTGTAAAACAATCAACGGTGACAGTAATAACTCGGGTAATTTGATGCGTGACTGGGACGCCAATGGATGATCTTTAGATACCACACCCACCAGCTCGTCGTTAAACAATTTAATAAAGGTTAGATCGTCGGATTTGCCAGGATTAAAGCAAACACCCAACTCAGAGCGCCCCTCACGCACCTGATCAATCACCGATTCGTTCAAAACGTCGTGCAGTAAAATGTTGATGTTCGGGAACCGGTCTCTAAATTCACGCAATACCTTTGGCAGCACAGAAACCGCAAACGACGGCATTGTAGAGAGAATCAATCGCCCTTGCTTTAGGTTAAAAGCATTAACGACATCGCCCAAGGTTTGTTGCCAATCACCCAATAATCGTTGAGCCGCGGGATAAAACGCTTCGCCCTCAGGTGTTAGATGCACAGAACGCGTGGAGCGAAAGAACAGAGCGCCGCCGAGTGCCTCCTCAAGATTCTTTATCGAAATACTCAACGCCGGTTGCGATAAATGCAATCGCTCGCAGGCCTCGGCAAAACTGCGACTTTGCGCCAGAGCGACAAATGCCGAAAGCTGTTTAATGGTTACATTTAGCGACATAGCGCAATCCTGATTGTGGTGAGCGATCTCTTTAACTGAATAAAAAAGATACTATTATTTTATAAGTTAAATTAAATAATAAGATATTTAAATTTGATAAATGAATCAACTTACCTGATCATGGATTCAAGCCGAGTGACAAACCTCACCATGATCTCCCACACAATTTGAAGAACCATTCGGAGATTTACTTGCCTCAAAAGGTATTGCCACCCAAGCTAATAAGAATAATTAACGCATAAATCCTAAAACTCATTTCAATTTGCAAAACTACTCCTAAGGAGCACTTATGTCAGGTTTTGATAAAGTGGTTTCCAGCTACGAAGAAGCAATGGCTGGTCTCACAGATGACATGACCATTATTGCCGGCGGCTTTGGCCTTTGTGGTATCCCAGAAGGCTGCATCAAACAAATAAAATCCATGGGCGTGAAAGGCCTAACCATCGTTTCTAACAACTGTGGCGTTGATGGCTTTGGTTTGGGAATACTTCTCGAAGATCGACAAATCAAAAAAATGATTGCCTCATACGTGGGTGAAAATGCCCTGTTTGAGAAACAACTGCTCTCTGGTGAATTAGAAGTTGAATTAACGCCACAAGGTACACTGGCCGAGAAAATGCGCTCCGGCGGCGCGGGTATTCCCGCCTTCTACACTGCGACCGGCTACGGCACACCCGTCGGCGACGGTAAAGAATCAAGAGTGTTCAACGGTAAACACTATATTTTAGAAGAATCTGTAGTGGGTGATTTCGCGATCGTAAAAGGCTGGAAAGCCGATCGCTTTGGCAACGTTATTTATCGCAAAACCGCACAAAACTTTAACCCATTGGCGGCAACCGCCGGTAAAATCACCGTCGTAGAAGTTGAAGAAATCGTTGAGCCTGGCGAACTAGACCCAGCGCAAATTCACACGCCGGGCATTTACGTTGATCGCCTCATTCAAGGCACCTTCGAAAAACGTATTGAACAACGCACCGTTCGCGCTAAATAAGGGGAAACGATCATGGCATTAACACGAGAGCAAATGGCACAACGCGTTGCTAAAGAACTCAAAGACGGCTACTACGTAAACCTTGGAATTGGCATCCCAACATTGGTAGCTAACTACATTCCAGAAGGTATGTCGGTGATGTTTCAATCCGAGAACGGTCTGCTGGGCATGGGACAGTTCCCCACCGAAGACGAAGTTGACGCAGATATGATCAACGCTGGCAAACAAACCGTAACGGCAATTCCTGGCGCTTCTATCTTTTCATCCTCAGACTCTTTCGACATGATTCGCGGCGGCCATGTAGACCTTACCGTTTTAGGCGCCTTTGAAGTTGATGTAAACGGCAACATCGCCTCCTGGATGATTCCGGGTAAGCTCGTCAAAGGTATGGGCGGCGCAATGGATCTTGTTGCCGGTGCCGACAACATCATTGTAACTATGACTCACGCCAGTAAGCACGGCGAATCTAAGTTATTACCACAATGTTCCCTACCCTTAACCGGTGCAGGCTGCATTAAGAAAGTATTAACCGATTTAGCGTATCTCGAAATTGCCGACGGCAAATTCCACTTAAAAGAACGCGCGCCCGGCGTAAGTGTTGAAGAAATCATCGAAAAAACCGCAGGCGAACTAGTAGTGCCTGACGTTGTTCCAGAAATGACCTTTAGCGCTTAATACGCTTTTTAGAGCACATGCCTCTGCAATCAACAAGCATGTGCTCTTATCCCACCCGCACCACCGCTTCTCTCATCAACCTTCCTTTAAAATTACTGGTTATCAGTTATTACCTGTGCGGCAATTTGTAGCGCTTCAAAAACAATTTAGTTATTCACACAGCAACAAAGACAACACCAACAAGCATTAAAAACCAACGCTAATATGCAAATAGTCGTCGAATTCTTACTGAGTTTTAAGAATGGTGAACAATAAATTTAACAGGGAAGTTAAATTTTAATCCTATCGATTGCATAAACACCAAATACATCCATCACAGATTCATCGAATTTTTTAAATGTTCCACTGCAAGCGCTAGATTATTCATCGATTCCAATAACCTTTTAAACTCCAGCGGTTAATCCTTCAGCTGTTAGTAAAGTGATCGAGCGTTTAAACAAAATTCCTATTTAGCTAATCGATAAGATAAGTAATATTACTTTTGTAGAGCTATTTATATTTCAGACATAAAACTGTCACCGGACTCTGATTAATCCAGAGTCTGGTGACACAAGGACGTGTCGCCAATTTCAAGAACGGTAAGTAATTGAAATTGTGAAGAAATTGGAAATCGCCTTTTCAATTTCTACTCTCTGATAAAATCATGAATGATTTAATCAGAGGTTCCTATATAAAAAAGCTACTGCCACAAAGGTACTACCTGTAAAGATTACACGTTAAAAACGACAAATAACTTTGAAAACCTAAAATTCAAAGTTCGTATTGATGACAAATTAAAATTAAGACTGGTGTTAGAGAACGGAATAAAGATAACGAAGAAAAAAGACAAAAAAAAGGGCGCTTAAATTAAGCGCCCAAGCAACACCTTAGGGAATGTGAGATAAAATCTCGCTAGGAAACATTGAAAATTAAATTCGGGTTAATTCACAACGTACTACTAAGACTTATGTACTTTTAGATAGTTCAGAAAAATTTTTTATTTTTTTCAGGACTTCATAAAAACTGTTTGAACTTACAGCTAAGGTAACTTTTTCACTGAGCTTCACAGTGAAAAATTGTGTACAAGCTCTGAATAAATTAGACCTAGCGCACAAAACCGATATTCGAATATCGCAATTAATCGAAAATTGCTAATTCGATCTCCGCTCAGCTTCTGTTCATGACTTTCTGAGACAATCACCCAATCAATAAGTTTCTGATAACTGTTTTGAAGATCTAAAAACTATTTCATTCAATTAAGTTGTATGAATATTGAACCAGTCTTTAAAATCCGCAAAATACTGAAGACGAATTCCACACAAACTCGTTAATCTGCAAAACCTCTCGTATTGCGATTTGTTGCCGACAAAGACTACTGTCACTACCTATAACAAAAACGTGTCTAATATAAAGATTATTCAAGTTTATTGAAAAATAATCTTTGCAAACCATTAAGATTCATTTAATATGAATCTTAATGGTTTTAGCCTGAAAGATAATTCCGTCCGATTTCATGAGTTGTTTTTAAGGGAAAGATTAAGACCATAGATTCTTTTAATAACATATTGATTTGCAAATATTCCTCAGCAATATCCGCAAATTCATCTTTATGCACAAAACAGTTTTAAATTTAGGAAATAATCATGAGCGAGATTAGTGTATTTGAGAAGTTAGGTGGAGCAGCCGCAGTAGACGCCGCAGTAGATATTTTTTACCGAAAAGTATTAGCCGATGACCGCGTCAGTCATTTCTTCGACACCATCGATATGGAAGCCCAGCACGCAAAACAGAAATCCTTCATGACCATGGCTTTTGGCGGGCCAAATAGCTACACCGGCAAGGACATGCGAGAAGCTCATAAACATATGCATTTGACCGAAGAGCATTTTGGCGCAGTTGCTGAAGCATTAATTGCAACACTTCAAGAATTAAATGTACCGCAAGAAGATATTAATTCTGTTATTAGCGTTGTACTTACCACCAAAGACGACGTTCTGAACAAGTAATCTTTTATTTTAGGAAACCCTGATCAACCTAGAGTTTCCCTTAACACAAGGATGTGTCGCCAACTTCAAGAACGGTAGGTGATTAAAATTGTATTTTCAATGTCAATACAGTGATTGAATCATAGATGGGTTAATCAGAAGTACCTAAATTCAGACACACTTAAATAAGGTTAGTGAGAATATTCTTTTTTAATTTCATTAACCACTTTTACTGCACGTTTTCATCTCATCTAAATTTTAACAATCTAGACACAACTTCAAATTAGTGTAATTCTCGCTCACATTATTAGCAAAAATTAACTGAACGAAAAAGAGATATATCGAGGTAAAAATGCAAGACAATACAACAACAAAAATTACTTATCTCGATAAAACTGTCGTTAGAAAAGCGCAAAACAGTGTTTTAGAAGCCTTATTAAGTGAGGGAATAATAATTCCAAACAGTTGTAGAGCTGGAGTTTGTCAAAGCTGCCTAATGAAAGCTTCAGATGCGACCAAAAAATATTTACCCAAAGAATCTCAAAAAGGATTAAATCAAGCTGAAATTAAATTAGGTTATTTTTTAGCGTGCAGTTGTTATCCGGAGCATGATTTAAGTGTTGGCTTGCCAGTGCAAAATTTAGAAGCAAATCATCACGTAAAAATACAATCTATTCAAAATCTATCCGCTTCGGTCTATCAGTTATGTTTACCTGAGGTGATCAAATACAGCCCCGGACAATTTATAAATTTATCATTTAACACAAACCAAACAACTTACACACGCAGCTATTCAATTGCCAGTGTGCCCAATTTAGACTCAAATATTATCTTACACGTTAAAAAGCATGACCATGGCGTTTTTGGGCTATGGCTAGAATCAAACCAAGACCTTTCGAAAAATGTCGAAGTAAGCGGCCCTTTTGGCCAGTGTTTTTACACATCTGATTTAGAAGAATTGACAACCGGCTTGTTGTTAGTCGGAATCAGCACCGGATTGGCACCTTTATACGGCATTTTAAGAGATGCTCTACAACAAGGATACGACAAACCTATTCATCTAGTCTTTGGCGCTAAAACAGACGATGGACTTTATCTACTTGAACAACTGAAAGAATTGGCCGACGCAAATAAGAATGTACAGCTTCACTTTGTCACCCAGAAAAGTTTCACACAACAAAGCTCGTCAAATACACCAGCCGTAGACGTTTTAGGCAATGTAGATATTTATGATTACTGCACAAACCTGCCTTTAGATTATTCAACACAGGCTGCGTTTATTTGTGGCGCACAAACGTTTGTGAATAAATTGAAAAAATCACTGTTTTTAAAAGGTATTGCACTTCGCAACATAAAAAGTGATGCCTTTGTGTCTGCCACACAAATAAAGCAATAACATTAATAAAAATTAAGACTTAATCAAAACAACATAAAACCTTGTCGAGATGTACTTAAAAATAAATTTTACCGAAAGCCAATTCTCGTTGCGTTCGATAAATGCCAAAATATCGTTAGCTTCAAGGCTTTAATTTGGTGTGGTGTAGGAATTCGTTATAATTTCTACGCACCTTTTAAAGATTCTTCCTTGCTTCTATTTGCACAATTTTTTCAGTACAAGAAAGTACAATACGCAGTAGAGAAATCGCACATTAGGCATGAAATTCTTTTATTGAAAAATCTAAAAAATTTCTTACTTTAGGCGTCATGTTTTTATGACGATAATAGATCATCGATAACTGACGCTCCCCTAGATGCCAATCGGGTAAAATACGAACAAGGGCACCGGATTCAAGATCGTTTTTCAGCAGCATTTCTGGTTGAATAATAATACCTAAACCTGATTTAGCTGCACTTAGTAACGCATATCCACTATTCATAGAAATCATGCTAAGGGGTTTTACTTCTACCAATCGATCATGATTAAAAAATGTAAGTAATGTATCTGTCGTTTTCGTAAAACCAATCAATTCGTGCTCTACTAATTCAGTGGGTTCATGTGGCATTCCGCGTTGAGTTACATATTCAGCAGAAGCACATACAACCATTTTGTACGGCATTAACGTTCTCTGAATAATTCGACTATCAGGAATTAATCCAACTCGAAACGCCACGTCAATTCCGTTTTCAACAATGTCCAAATTCTGATCCGTTAAAATCAACTCAATTTTAACCAGCGGTGACGATTGCCTGAATTTTCTTAGCGTCGGTACTAACAAACTAACACCAAAGGTGACAGGCGCAGTAACTCTCAGTAAACCTTGCGCTTCTGACGAATGAGCTTCTGCTTCTAAATCGACAAGAGCAACACGTTCAAGAATATCTCTGCACTGTTCAAAGTAGGTTTTTCCAAAGTCAGTTAAGCTCTGCCGCCGGGTGGTTCTATTCAACAAGCGAGTACCAAGGCGAGCCTCTAGAGACGCTATATGCTGTCCAATCATTGCCGGTGTTAACTTAAGCTCCGACGCAGCAGAACTCATAGAGCCAACATTTACCGTAGTCACGAAGGATTTCATCGCTTGGAAAAGATCCATTTGATAGCCATACTTTAAAGTGATTAAAATTTTAGCCTAATTATAAACCCAAAAAGATTAATTATCATAAATGCTCTCTAAGCGTTTAAAACCGAGGGTATTATGATCAATGCACGATTTCGCAATAAAAATATTCTTATCACCGGGGCAGGCTCTGGTATGGGTAAAGCTACAGCGCTCAGATTAGCGGCTGAAGGTGCACAACTCGCTTTACTAGGTAGGCAGCAAGAGCCTCTAGAACAAGTTGCTATTGAAGTGGAAGCCTTCGGCACAAAAGCCTCTGTCTTAAGCTGTGATATTAGTAGTCTCGAATCGCTCACCCATTCAATGAAAAAAATACAGAATAATTTTGGTCATCTTGACGGAGTTTTTGCCAACGCTGGGATTCTTGGGGAGTTTACACCGACACTAAATGCTTCCTTTACGCAACTGGATCAACTCATAAGCACCAACTTAAAAGGAACTCTCGCTACGATACAACAGGCGATACCAATGATGAGCACAGGCTCTATAGTCGTAAATGCATCATGGACAGCATCTGCCGTCATGCCTGGAGCTGGAGCTTATGCAGCGACGAAAGGTGCCCTATTAAGCTTGATAAAGGTGCTTGCAATAGAGCAAGGCCCCAGTAATATTCGAATAAATTCAATCAGTCCTGGTATTATTTTAACGCCAATGGCTGAAGAAGTGCTCGACCCGGAATTATCCAGTAAATTAGCAAACCAATCCGCCCTGAAGCGAAACGGAACACCAGAAGATATTTGTGGAACCGTTGCATGGTTATTGTCAGATGACGCAGCGTTTATTACGGGCCAAGACATTATAATTGATGGTGGTTTTACCATTGGTGGCGTAAGGCTTTAGCTCAAGTTTTTATTTTCTAAACAATGACTCAAGCCTTAATTTTATTAAGGCTTATCTGGTAGCCACAAGAGGTACGCAAGTTTGTGACAAAGAAACCTTAGACGATTCTAGCGATCAGATTTTTTTGTAAAAATACATCGATAATCCTAAATTTACGCCAAATACTTTTCGCGTAATATCATCAATTCATTTTTATAATAGTCGTACAGTCCGTCAATTGCATGCGAACCCAATCGAAAGAAGTCTTCTGGGCTTACACTGGGTTTGTGTATGTTTATGTTTTCTTCGATGCATAACAAAAAGCGATTTATATGATCTTGCAATCCTTCGTGATCCGATATGTGAACCCATAATTGATCGCTGTTGCCTTCTATTTCTTTTACCAGAGACGTTAATTTAGCTCGCTCTATTGGTTCACTATAACCAGCTGCTGCGATACCTGTTCCCAATGCACGAGCTTGGCCTAATAATTCAGCAGTTGTTAAAAGCTCCTGCCATAAATAGGTAATTGATGCTCCAGAATCTACCGAGCGTAACTGAGTAAGTTTATAAATTGAAACCGTATCCGATATTATCAGTAAAATCATTTTGGCGAGCGAATTATGCTGCGCCAAAATATTTCCACCATTAGTTTCATATTGTTGCGCGCTGATTTTTGCCCATTGTTCGGTAATTCTGACCCACCGTTCGCTGGAGATCAGCAATGAACGGCTTTTCTCGAGCGATCCGATGTCTTCACTGATTCTGTGTTTAAGTTCGGCAATTTCGGGAGTTAGTGCGATCACACCCTTTGATGCCCCAAAGCTCAAACCTCGATGACGTTGTACATGAGCTAACATACTTTGAAGCATCTGCAAAATAGACAGGCCAACTTGTTGAGACGATTTGTCCTGTTTTCGCTGAATAATAAACCACAATCCAGTCAAGGAAACGACTAATGAAAAAAATATTGCTACAAATATGATTATTTGCTGAGTCATGTGGTTTTACACAATTTAATCTAAGTTTAATTAGATCCGCAATCCCGTTATCTAATCGTCTTTAAATGCAAGGGCTTTTAAGTTTTCAATACCAACGTTCATCACAGGTTTGTTATCCACAACGTTTGATAAGGCTGAACTTGAATTTGTTCCTCAATAGAATGAAATACCTGATTACTGATTAAATCTTTCCACTCATCGGTACCAATTAAGTTAATGTCAGACAGTGATAAGGTCATTACCTCATCGCTTATATTACTGATACAAAATATGCTTTGTCGTCTATCTATGCTCTGGCGCCAAAAGCCGAATAATTGTTCACCAAAATGCAACGTAAACTGGGTTGCGTTCGGATGAAAAGCAGGCTGTTTTCCTCGCAACTGAATTAATGCTTTAAGCCGTTGGAAAATCTGCGCATGTTGCGACCATTCATTGCTCAGATGATCTACCAATGCATCATAGTCCCATTGGTGACGGTTGATTGAACGATTATGATTAGTGTGTTTGAGCTTCTCGTAATCATTGCCTGTACCCAGCAGGCTGTGTATGTATATTCCTGGTATACCTTCAAGAGAAAGCATAATGGCGTGTGCGCATACAAATCGATCGATTCCCCATTTATCAGGGCCCTTGGTGGTACCTTGCAACGCATCAATCAACGCAATATTTATTTCGTAAGCTTTGTGAACCGAACCATTAACCGAGCGCCAAGAAACTCGCCCCCCAAAGGTCTGCATAGTATTTATTAAGGTATTTAATTCCTCATCTTTGAGTAGACCTTCGGCAGGCCTAAGACCAATTCCGTCGTGAGAGGCGATAAAATTAAAATACGCCGTACCATTTTGCGCCGGCGGCATGCTCATCATCCACTGTTTTAAATATTTACAATTGCCAGTAATCAGAGTGTTTACCAGTAACGGAGGTAAAGAAAAATTATAAATACAGTGCGCTTCGTTGGCATTACCAAAATACGTTAAATTTTCTCGATTAGGGATATTAGTCTCGGTGATAATAACCGCATGTTCGCAAGAGTGCTCAATTAAAGTTCTGAATAAACGAATTACTTCATGAGTTTCTTCTAAATTAATGCAACTTGTACCTAATTTTTTCCACAAAAAAGCGACGGCATCTAAACGAAAAATTCGCACACCATAATCTAGGTACAAACGCACAATCGAAACAAACTCTTTTAATACCTGTATATTTTCAAAGTTTAAATCAACTTGATCATGGCTGAAGGTACACCATACATGTTTGATGCCTTCACTTGTTTGAGTTTCACGAAGTAGTGGGCTAGTTCTGGGCCGCACAATGCCTTCTATATCTTCTTTGGGATCTACTTCAATAAAATAGTCTTTGCCTGGGTCTCTACCCAGTTTAAAATTTTCGAACCACAGGCTACGACTGGAGCAATGATTAATTACCAAATCGGCCATTACCTTGAAATGTTCGACAATCTTCTCAATGTCAGTCCAGTCACCCAAACTCTCATTCACCGTTGAAAAGTCGATTACAGCGAAACCGTCGTCGGATGAATACGGGAAAAAAGGCAAAATATGAACGCTTGATAAAAAATCTTGGCAATATTTTAGCAAGAACTCATTGAGCGTATTTAACGGACGTTCACCTTCTCGTTTAAGACTGTCTCCATAGGTAATTAAAATCGTATCTTTTTGGCTCCAGTGATTGGTATGGGCCACAGGATCGCAACACGATTGATCCAATCGCATAATCTTAAGAAGAGCGTCGGCGAGAGCCTCGTAACTTAAATCGATCTCAACCTGCGAATAGATAAATTCGAGGTGGCGGATGACTTTTTGTCGCAAATGGTTTTCTACGTCACTCATAAACGAAATCAGCTCCTTTGACAGCTGTTACTGCAACTGTGCGCGCAAACTCAACGAAGGTTTGTTATCGATATACCCCAAAACGGTACATTCGACAAGCACAGAAATTGAAAATAACCATGCATGGTGTATTTCCGATGAAAAGACAGGATATAATACTGCACCCAGTTATGATAAACGTGTAGGAAACTCTGATTAACCGATAGTTTCTCGCGACACGAGAATGTGTCGCCAAATGCAAGAACTGTAAGTAATTAAAATTTTCGAATCTACTTGAGTTTACAAAAAATCGGTATTATTCAGGCTTTTCTAAAAGAAAATCTTAACCAAAAAATTCTCGATGATCTTCTTCTACGGCATCTTGAATGCGCTCAAAAATTTCCGGCATAGCGCTAACCACTCGGTTCCAGCTCGGTATAAACGGTGTTGCATAGGTATTTTCTAAAAACACTTGACCGGCCTCAATAATATTTTTAGAAAACATCTCCACCGATTTTTCTTCTTCGTGCAAATCGTGCTGTAATCCGTTCATAATTGCATCATTGTGGTAGGTTTCAACAAAATCTAAAGCAATTCTGTAATACGTTGCCTTAATGGAACGGAATGTTTCTGGCGTAAACACAATACCTTGAGTTGCCAGTTTTCTAAATAATGCTTTGGCGATATCAATAGACATACGAGACAGACCATTGGTCTTATCGTTAAGCGATAGATCTTGATGTTTGTGATCGTAGTTGTCGGCTATATCCACTTGGCACAGGCGGTTGTTTGCATAGTTGCGATGCATTTCAGAGAGCACACCTATTTCAAGTCCCCAGTCACTGGGAATACGCAAGTCTGTAAGTACATCGCGACGAAATGAGAACTCACCTGCCAAGGAATATCGATAACTGTCCATATATTCAAGATATTCCATGGGTCCAATGACCTTTTTTAACGCTCTTAATAACGGCGTCACCAATAGTCGACACACTCTACCATTGATTTTATCCGAGGAAACTCGTGCGTAATAGCCTTTGCAAAACTCGTAGTTAAATCTGGGATTGGCAACCGGATAAATAAGCCGAGCTAAAAGCTCTCGCGTGTAGGTGACAATATCGCAATCGTGCAAAGCAACCGATTCTGCTTTATTGGTTGCCAATGTGTAGCCCATGCAATACCAAACATTACAGCCTTTACCTTTTTCTTTTGGTGCCAAACCAAGCTCACGCAAATCATTGTCGATTGCTTGTAGACGCGGGCCATCGTTCCATAATATTCGGAAGTCTTGTGGTAAATCTTTGAAAAAATTTAAGGCTCTGATGTATTGATCTTTGTCTGCTCGATCTAGACCAATAATAATTTGATTTAAATAAGGTACCTGTTTTAGTTCGGCCAAAATATTTGGCATTGCAGGACCTTCTAACTCGGAATATAAGCACGGCAGAATAAGTCCTAGAGGGCGCTGTTTACTGTATTTTAATAACTCTCGCTCCATCTCTCCCAGTGGGCGCTCGGCCAAATTATGTAGCGTGGTGATAATACCATTTTGATGGAAATCAGCCATGGACAAACCTCATGTAATTAAAAATGCTCTTCAATATCGGCTAATACAAATGCACTCGCCTCGGCCCAGCCCTCTGGTCCTTGGGCTTTTGTGATGTATACATCGCTTAAATGATTTTGGGTTTTTCCAACGATGGGGGGATTGTGCACAGGCGATGAAATTATGACGGGAAAATTCACACTCTCAAGCATAGCAATATCGTTATCGCCATCACCCAAACCAATTGTTAAATATTGTTTTTGGTATTTTTGTGCGTATAACTGTGCCAACCAATTAAGCGCTTGGCCTTTATTAGCTTCACCGCAAATATGTGTGAAGCGACCACCCTTTAACACCGTAGCGCCAGCTTTTCGCACGGCATCACAAAAAGCTTGATATTGGCTCTCATCACCCTGCCAATATACTGGCTCACCAAACGTACGTTGGGATGACAGGGTGGCTTGATCGTAATTTAAACCGGTGAGTTCAGATATTTTTTCGACACTAATCTGTGAAAAGCTCAAAAAATTGTTAACAAAAGGAGTTGATATGGAATTAATAACATGAATCCAGTGTTCTCTGGATTCAACAAAAGAAACAATAAAATACTCGCTTTCTTTGGAAATATTTTTAATCGGTAAGCGTGGTAATAAATTGGAAGCTATATCTGACTCTGAAAATTGGCACGAAGGCAGTGCTATAGCAGCGCCGTTTTCGAATATGAATGGATCTGTATTACCGAGATGACTGCGAATATCTAACAGCTCAAGGAAGGTCTTACTGGTATTAGCAATAACGGGAATACCATTATTGCGCAATTGTTGAAGTGTTGGTATTACTGGTTCATAACTGTAAGTGTAATGATCCAGTAAGGTTCCATCCATATCGGTAAAAAATATTATGTCTCTCACAACAAGCCCGCACAATTAATAATATTTTTAATAATTTCAATCTAAACATATTTTCACACATAAGAACATATTATTTTAAATTTGAGTATGAAAACCATTTTTATGCCGAATTTCTCTAACATCCGGAAGCGGTAATAATTGAGCGTTCAGAATTTAGCTCAAACACTACATCGCATTTTTGAGGTAACAACCTCAACGTATTTTCGGTAATTCTTTGGTAATACTGTATAAATCTTTTTATTTGCTGCGGGCTCATCAATGCCAGTAGTTTTTCTTTGGTTTCTATGCTTCTTTTATCAACATTAACTTCAAGGCTCTTTTTCAGTTTTTGCTCCTGCTCCAAACGCCATTCATATACGCATTCAAAGGAAGGCGCCTTCAACATGACCCAAAAATCAATCCCATTAAAAAATTGCCTGTATTCATGACTGAGTTTTTCATTAACGTATTCTCGCCATGTCATAGAACGGTCTTCAAATTCTTCTAAGTCATTAACTGGCGCATACAATTCGGTTTCTTCTTGAAAGGGAGAGCCCAGGCACCACCCTTCTATAACAATTAAATCGATGGGTGCAGAGACGATACTCCAAGCATCTTTTTCGGCGCGATCATCAATTGACTTATCAAAACGTGGTATTTCAACATTACCATGCCCTTGTTTTAATTGTTCAATAACCGACGTCGCTAATTTGATATCATGGGTTCCCGGTACACCTCTGGTCATCAATAAAGAATGAACAGAATCGGATAAATTTTTACGCTCTTGCTGAGTAAGGTAAAAGTCGTCAATGGACATTGAGACCGAGGATTTTCCATAAAACTTATTGAACACCTCAGATATTAAATTTGATAATGTTGTTTTGCCCGAGCCCTGGCAGCCATTAACGCCCAGCACAAGCGGTCCCTTATTAAATTCCAATTGTGCATTTATTTTTTCAAGGAGGGGCAAAAACCATTTCTTAAACGTATGCAGATAAGTGCTGGGTAAACTACAGCGTGATATGTAGTCGTTTACAATACATTCTAATTTAGTATCAATACATTCACTCACGGTGAATCCTTTTATTCTGATAGAAAGAAAACCGGTAGATATTGAATATCAACCATCAAAACTCTCTGATTTGAAAAAAACACTCAGCAGATTTTGTGCCTAATAATTACACTTATGCATTGAGTCATCACAGGAAGCTCTAATTAATTCAGGGATGTGTTAACTGGAGACCTTTGTAGTAATGACGTTTTATTACATTTTGATCCCATATTAAAATTTGATGGGCTCAATTACAGATTTTATTATCCAACTCGCCATAACTGCCTAACAAAACAACTATTCGAACAAATAGACATCGCAAGATGTAATAATTTATAGGAAATTCTGGATCACTCAACGATTCCGGAACTATAAAAACGATTCCGGCACTATAAAGATCTATCAGTAATTTCAAGCGCCAAAAGTGATTGCAATAGTCGATGAGCTAATCAAGGTTTTCCGTAAGCAATTAAAGTTTAGACTTAAATTATTAGTTTAAATAACAAACTTAGAACAAATGTAAAATTTTTTAGGATACTCGATTAACGAATCTGGCTTTTAATCGGTATTTTTAGATGAGTTAACAATGATAGGTCATCAGCAACACAGCAGTAGAAACTACAAAACAGTGTACATATGCTGTTGATTAATAATGAATGGCGAATATTCGAACAACTTTTAATAGATCAATTTACGAATTTTAAAATAATTTTTATAAAAGAATAAATGGATAAATTTTTTACAGAATGAATAATGAGGTCGGTAGTGCAGAATTTTTAATAAGTATCAACCCGCATAAATGTTTAATGGCCAATATTTGACGGTTTAATAACATTTTGTGTTATGAAAAAACTCGGTGTTAAAGTTATTTTTCGTAAAAAATTAACTTTAAGAATTAATTGACGTACTGCCAATAGAGAAAGGAATATATTTGATTGATTTGCTTACATATAGATGTTTGAAGAAAACAAACATAACCTACATAAAGTAACCTAAATAAATAGGCATAAGATCGTATCAATTTGCAACAATGAATTTTTTTTAAAAATCAGCGACCCTTTTTAATTGTGCTATTTTTAACTGCTTTAATTGTGTTGTTTTTAACTGCAACGGATTCTCAGCTGCAACGAAATTTAACCGATCACGTTTTAATCGAACAGGTCCCAACCGCACACGCATTTAAATTCTATTTTTAATTCTAATCCGTGTTTTTATCTTTGTTACATCTGAATGCATTAGAATTTTAATGTTCTACGTCAATAAAATTGCGTATTCCATTAACACCTCTAATTTAGCTAAAACAGCTCATGTAAAAAACGGGGCCAGTGCACAGCCCCTTAAGAGCAAGCTTCATGAGAGAATACCCTACGAGAAATCTCCTAGGGCACAGTTGTAAGAGCAGGTAGTGTGCCAATACTCTTTGATGGTTTTATTTATTGGATATATCACTCATTTCCATTCAGAAGAATCGATAAAAGACATAAATGTCGCAATTAGATAAATATCTTCAAACCAATTGGTTATCGATCAAACAAACTCAACCCGTCCAGAAAAATCCTCAGAAAGCGTAAATGCTTTAAAATGGGCACCCAAGAACTTAAAAATTATTCAACAGCACCATAAAACTGCACTTTACTTTTCAATCACGAAAATAAATAAGGGATGAAGAACCGCTACAAAATTTGTGCGAATGCCTAAATCTCCAGATAAGTATTGGCTCATATATTTGCCCATGGCCTTATCTTTTTCGATCTCATTAAGATGTCTAGGGTCGAGGCGCTATTTTGAGGCAACACACACCAGCAAAGCACCAGCTTAGAACAGGCGAAAGTTAAAATTCGCATGCCGTAAATCCGTTACTTCAATTTAGGCATTTAGCGCAACACCAAGACAAACTTGCAAAAAAAGAATAAATCGAACACTCTCAGTCTGTTGGCGCCAAGATTTTTGTTTGTTTCGATGAATTAACTCCTAAATATTTAAGTTATTAACTGAGAAAGAATCCTCGGTTCTGTCGCAACAACAAACTCACACCAACCTGCACCATTACTACACAGTTGATGTTTTTTAAGCACCAACTTGAAACCGAATATTTTTAATTTTCTTGACTGTCTACACTTATGAACAAAGACATATTATTTCCTGTCGACTCAAAACCACCGGTATTGCAATCACTCACAGCGGGATTTCAACATGTATTAGCCAGCTTTGTGGGCATCATCACCCCCACTCTGGTTATTGGCTCAACGTTAGGATTGGAAAACGAAATCCCGTATTTACTGAGTATGGCACTGTTTGTATCTGGTATTGCCACCTTTATTCAGGCTAAGGGTTTTGGTCCCGTCGGCTCTCGATTAATTGCGGTTCAAGGCACCAGTTTCGCCTTTTTAGGTGCGTTAATTACGGCGGGATTTAGTGTAAAAAACCAAGGCGGCAACAGTTCTGATATCTTGTCTTTACTGTTTGGCATGTGCTTTGTGGGTGCTTTTATCGAAATTGCACTGAGCCAATTTATTAACACCTTCAAAAAAATAATCACGCCGCTTGTAAGCGGTATCGTCATTATCACCATTGGAGTTTCTCTCATTAAGGTAGGTATTACCGATTTAGGCGGCGGATTCGGTGCCAAGGACTTTGGTAAGCCCGAATACTTGTTAATCGGATTTTGCGTACTACTGACGATTTTTCTCTTAAACCTCAGCTCAAATTATTGGCTGAGACTCAGTTCTATTCTGATCGGAATGCTGGTTGGATCTGTTGTTGGTTATGCTTTGGGAGTTTTTGAATTACAGCCTTTTCAAAAGACCGCCGTGGTCGCGATTCCTGTGCCGCTCAAATATGGGTTCGATTTCGATTGGCAATTGTTTATACCCATTGCCGTTATCTATCTTTTAACTGCCATAGAAACCTCCGGCGACCTTACCGCCAATTCGCATTTCTGCGGCCTGCCTATTAAGGGCAACGATTACCTACGCCGCATTAAAGGCGGCATATTGGCCGATGGCATTAACTCTTCCATCGCTGCGGTTTTTAATACTTTTCCAAACACGACTTTCGGTCAAAATAACGCGGTCATTAGACTCACCGGTATTGCCAGCAGACATATCGGTTTGTACGTCGCGGGAATTTTGGTCTTATTAGGATTATTCCCAGTCATCGGCTCGGTTTTACAACAGATTCCAAAACCGGTTCTAGGCGGTGCCACCTTGATTATGTTCGCGACGGTTACCATTGCCGGTATTGATGTGCTAAGGCAAAACCATCTAGACCGCAAGCAATCGTTAATTGCCGCTGTTTCATTAGGTTTGGGGTTAGGTTCACTGATGGTGCCAAACCTGCTCGAACAGGCACCGAAATTTATCTCTGTATTGTTTTCTTCACCGGTCGCCGTCGCCGGAATCAGTGCCATATTTTTAAGTTTATGCGTGCCCGAAAACACACAGGAAACGATAGAAAACGCGAGTGAAAATAACTCTTTATAAACGAACAATAACCGCCAAATTAAAGCCACCCAGCTTACGTTTTCTCAATTAATATTGGAAACTCTGATTAACCTAGAGTTTCCAGCGACACAAGGATGTGTCGCCAATTTCAAGAACCGTAAGTGATTGAAATTGTGAAGAAATTGGAAATCGCATTTTCAATTTCTGGGCTCTGATTAAATCATGGATGAGTTAATCAGAGGTTCCTATTGATTAACCGTAAGCTTTTGCCACAGAACAAGAAATTCCCCCTGCCGGCTGCGCTGCTCAATGAGGTCGCTGTCACCTTTGCGAGTCTGCGCGTTCATTTCAGAAATATCGTCTCAAATAGCTAACCTCGTATCATCTATCAGCGGTTTTCAACTATTTTTAATCAACAACCTATCACTTGGAGTGGGAAATTCTTTCGGCAAAAAGATCTCTTAGCTCGCCCTTAAAAGCTGAATAGAAATACCGCGCATTGTTGAGGAAACCTGCACTAAGTTCGTTCAGGAATAAATTTTTCGGTCGATTATAAACTTAAGTTTGGTGCATCAAATTCTTGATCAAGCATTATTATTTTCATCGCTGGCTGATAAATATTGCTTGTAACGCCCTAAATTAAAGGGTTTGAGAATACTCAAAATACCTGACCAGATAGACAATTAAGTGGCATTCTTTATGCTTACTGAACATTGGGTTAATGAGAATACAGCGTTACCACTGGCTTTATTTACTGCGATTTAAAGCTCGTAGACAGACAAATCCCATGCAGATCTACGCGCATAAAATGCGAACAGCAAAAAGCACCACCTTAGGAAATATTAATCATCGCAAAAGGCCTTGAAGAACCGGGAATAGGTTCGAACGCTTTTAGGGGGAAACATGAAAAAATCAGTCTTTCGACCAATGCCAATTGCGGCGGCGGTTGCTTTGGCTACCGCAACGACCTTGTGCTCATCGGTAGTTATTGCGCAAACCAATGGCGAAATTGAAGAAGTTATTGTTCAAGGATCGCTTGGCAGCTTACCGGGTGAAGATGTCGAAGTATTCGGCTTCGGCAAATCGTTGTTAAAAACCCCGCGCTCTGCATCAACTGTCAGTGCTGAGCAGCTAGAACGCTTTAACGTTACCGATATCGACGAATTAGTTGCGTTCGCACCAGGTACTTTCACACAGTCATTCTTTGGTGTAGCAGGTTCTTTGGACGTACGTGGTACACCGGGCGAAACCTATTTCCGTGGCGTTAAACGTCTCGACAATCCAGGTAACTACCCTACTCCGATTGGTGCATCAAGCCGTGTTGATATCGTCCGCGGCCCTGCCTCTCCAATTTTTGGCCCAGCTAAAATTGGTGGTTACTTAAACTTTAACCCTAAATCATCCCGCGCTGATGGCGGCCAATTTTTAGAGCAGCCAGAAGGCGAAATCAGCTATACAACCGGTACCTGGGACAAGAGCGTAATTAGCGCAGAAGTTGGCGGCCCGTTAACCGATAACATCGGTTACTACGTATACGGCGAAGTGGAAAACTCAGACAGCTTCTACGACAACACCGCCACCGACCAAACCATCTTACAAGCGTCTTTTGATATGGACGTAAACGAAAACCTACGTTTGCAATGGGGCGGTATGTACCATGATTACGAAGGTAATCAGGTTGCTGGCTGGAACCGTTTAACTCAAGACCTTATTGATAACGGCACCTACATAACAGGCTCACCAACATCGCTGGATACCAACGGTGACGGCAGTATTTCTCACCAAGAATACAACGCTGCGGTTGTAAGCCAATTCGTAGGCTCGGCTAACAATATCAATGTAAATAATTTAAGTCCTGACCTAGCGCTCCAAAACGTTGGTACCGCTCAGCTTGATCGCAGCAACGTATTGGTTGCACCAGACGATACTCTCGAAAACGAAGCCATCACCCTGTATTTTGATGTTATTTATAATGCCGCCAACGGTTGGGAAATTAAAAACCAATTGTTCTACGATGCTTACGATAACCTCAACGAAAACGCCTACGGTTTCTCACAATTCCACGACTCATTTGTAATTGAAGATAAATTGGTTTTTGCCAAAGCCTTTGAAACCGATTCGTTAACAACCTCTGTACAGTTATCTCCGTCTATTCGTTATACCGACTTTAAACACGGTGACGACTTTACCAACGAATTCTTCGATCGCCGTGATTTAACCGGTCCATCAACTGCGCTAGATCGTCGTTTACTTGCTACAAGAATTGATGATGATTACACCGAATACTACGAAGGCAGCTACGCAGACTACGGCTTAGCAGCGCTGGTAGATTTCACCTTTGATTTTGGTTTAAGTGCAGTTCTTGGCGTACGCTACGACTTTATTGATATCGAAAGCCGCACACCGGTTGATAAATTATTATTGAATAACCCAACCTCTGGTTTTGGATTCGTATCAGCCGATGGCCAATTCTTAATAAGCCCGTTTGCAGATCCTGTAAATTACACGGTTGACGATATCACTGCACCAATCAGCGCCGAGAACGAAGAAGACGCCGTTTCTTGGAACGTTAGCTTAAGCTACGAAACTCCAATCGGTTTAATTCCTTACGTAACCTTCTCTGAGCAAACCACCGTTATTGCCGGCCAAGGCGCGGAAATTAATACCGCCAACGTTGCCAGTGGTGCATCGGTGGACTCTTCCACCTTGGAAGAATACGGTCTTAAGGGCAGCTTCTTAAACGATAGCTTGTATTTCGCCTTAGCTTATTACGAGCAAGAACGTACCGACTTTAACGCGCAAGCAATCGTTACTAACTCTGCGGATTTAACCGAAGGTATTGAAGCGGAAATTCGCTGGGTGGTGAACGAAGCTCTGGTATTAACCGCTGGCTATTCAAAAATTGAAGTCACCAACTTAGATGCAGAAGCCAACGGTGGTCGCTTTAGTTTCTTTGGTGCCGAAGATTTACCAGACGGCATTGACCCTTCTCTTATTTACGGCGGCGTTGTGAATGGTATTGCCACTTCACCAACGGCACGTAAAGCGGGTGTTCCAGAAAATATCTACACACTAACCGGTACCTATGACTTTGGTAATGGTTTTGCCATTAACTCAAGCATTATTCGCGCTGACGAAACCTTCTCAGGTTTCTCTCAAGCCGTAGAGCTACCGGCATACACCTTGGTTAATGCGGGTATTTTTTATGAAAATGAAAAATTCACCTTCAGTATTACCGGTAAAAACTTGACCGACGAAGAATATTTCCGTGCAAACTTCCCGAATTTATTCGGAAGCCAAATTGTATTGCCAGAATTACCGCGTCACTATCAAGCCAGTGTTGCATTTAAATTCTAAGAGACTCTGTTAATAGTAGTGCTTTAATAACAAGGATTTGCCTGCAATACCCTAGGTTAAAGTTTCTAATAACCAAGGAACTGCAGGCAGAATCTAGTTAATAGATGAACAATAGCTGTAATAACTTTTTTACTTAATAACGTTCTATTTTCCGTAATTTATTCTGCAATTTGTTTTAAAAAATTACGTAAATTTGCAAAAATATTTTGGGGGATAAACCCCGGAAGAACGTTATAGATATGAAGCATATAGTTTTCTCCAAAAACTGTTGCCACGTTCGTGATCTCTCCTGCAGCCCTCTACTGAGGGCTTTTTTTTATTCAATCTAGAAAATTCCACCTAGTAAGATAACTCCTGCTCATCTGTGTTATTAAGCGTTTATGCTTACGTTTTTAAACATTAGCTTTTAAACACAGTATTTCGATAATTGTGAAATAAAATACTCGTTATAAAACGTATTTTTGGCAAGGCTCACATAAAGCCTGCCTCATAAACGGTTACCATAAAATCACCTATAGAAATTTCTGATTAACTTCGCCATGATTTAATCAGAGGGCAGAAATTGACCCTGCGATTTCGAATTTTTTCACACGTTCAAGCTCTTACCGTTCTTGAGAATAGCGGCACACTTCTATGACACATCTCCATGGCACGTCCCTGTGACACATCCCAATATTGTAGGAAACTCTAGGTTAATCCGCGTTTCCCATTTTAAAATATCACTTCATACTCACAATTCTCACACGCATAGTAAGAGCAATGACAACCCAAAATAAGTCGCAAACATTTTCTCAAGCCACACAGCTGTTTATGACATTTCTTAAACTTGGATGCAGCTCATTCGGTGGCCCTACCGCTCATATAGGCTACTTTCACCGGGAATTTGTCGAAAAAAAAGCATGGTTAAGTGATAGTCAATTTTCTCAATTACTCGCCATTTGCCAATTTTTGCCGGGACCTGCAAGCAGTCAGCTGGGATTTTCTATTGGCTTACATCGACTAGGGGCTTTAGGCGCAGTTTTAGCATTTTTAGCTTTCACGCTACCCTCTGCGCTCATCATGTTTGCGCTGGCTTTTTGGCTACCAGATTCCAATTCCGCCTGGGGCAAAGCACTAATATCCGGTTTAAAAATTGTTGCCTTGGTGGTGGTTGCCGACGCAGTACTAAGCATGAGTAAAAAATTATGCGCGCGCAAAGGTACGCAAATAATTGCCGTCTTATCGCTGTGTTCTTTATTAATCTGGCCGCTTTATTGGACACAAATTATCGTCATCATTATTGCCGCTGGTATGGGTTATTGTTTTTTATCCCCAAATACCAACGCTAATTTTCATACTCAACACTCGATTTGCGTCGCCCATAGCACAAAGATAGGAATAAGTTTCGCTGTATTATTCTTCACGTTACTAGCGATTTTTACGTTACTGAATTTTGATAACGCGCTGTATTTCACGGCACAAACATTTTATAACGCCGGCGCTTTGGTTTTTGGTGGCGGTCACGTTGTGTTACCGCTGCTAGAAAACGCCACCGTTGCTAACGGAGCAATTAACGAAACCGCCTTTATTGCCGGTTACGGCGCAGCACAGGCGATTCCTGGCCCTATGTTTACGTTCTCTGCTTATCTTGGCGCACTAATACCCAGCCAATATCCACCATTGGTTACGGCGGTAATAGCCGTAGTTTTTATTTTTTTACCGGGCTTTATTCTTGTAATTGCCATACTACCTTTATGGAAGACCCTAGCGAATTATTCCTCTAGCCACAAAATCATCGCTGGAATAAACGCATCGGTGGTAGGCATACTAGCGGCTGCGCTCTACGATCCCATATTTACACAAGCTATATTCGATAAAATCGATCTAGCAATTGCAATCTTCGGTTTTACATTACTTACATTACTTCGCTTATCGCCGATTTATTTAGTACTTTGGTGCACAGGCATAAAAATAGCGTTAAATGTACTTTAGAAAAGCCGAATACAGCAGATAAGTTCAGGAGTTTCGAGGAATAGTTGGTGTGAGTAGAGCATCGAATAGATGCTTAGAAATCCGATTAAAATTCTTACAAAATCACTGATTTCTTCAAGGTGAAATTAGCTAGAAACTACGATAATAATAGTGTTGAAATTACTTTGTGTGGCAAATTTGCAGAAATGTACGAGCAAAAAATAACCCTCTAAAGTCATTCGTCTCTAGAGGGTTATCTGGCCAACTTAAGAGTTGAAATTACCTATAACGATAAAATACGCTTAAGTGTAAGTAATGCTAGCTATTCGCTTCAGGCATCATGGCTTGTAACTTGGTGTACTGAGAAGAAATTTCACGCTCTACGTCTTCAACAAAATCAACCATACCGGCTAAAATCGCTGAGTTGTATTCTTCGTCACTGTTACGTAATTCGGTTTCTGCGGCTTTCATGTCAGACAAAGCAGCTTTAGATTGCTTATTTAACTCACTGATGTGAGCCAATTTTTTCATGGCCATTGCTTTGGTTTCTTCAGATGCATCTGGCTTTGCTGCATCAATCAAAGCGCCACGCGCTGCTTTTACGCTCTCATCATAATCATTGATTGCTTCAAATGAACGATGAACGATGGCGTTAAGCTTAATAACGGTTTCTTTGGTAAATGCCGGTTTAAAGTCTTCTGGTAACAGTTCAACAATTTGCTTGCGCTCAACTGTACTAACGGTCTGCTCGGCGATCACTGATTGAGCTGTAAAACCCGCTGCTACGAAAAATAAAATAAAGAGTCTTAAAAATTTCATAATTTGGTGCCTTTGTTATTTGGATGTCCCTATATCTCAACAAACCAGAAACTTGCTCAGATATCCTTTTTTGGCTCAACAATACGCCAATGCAAAACCGGCCCTACTTACTTAAGTAGAGCCGGTGCGATAAGACTATTTATCGACTAACATATTATCGACAAACACAGTCTATTCGGTCATTACTTAAGCTTGAACGCAGAAATGTCTTCAAGTAAATAACGACCAATAGCGGTACCTTGACCTTGACCAGCGGTATCGTCAAAGCTCCAGTGCACACCGTTGTATACACGGCTGATACCATTTTGTTCTTGGGCATCGGTTAGACGCTCAAAACGAACGGGTACGAATGGACGTGGAACGTCTGGGTGGAATGGGTCGAAACCTAAACCATTGTATTCGTCAGAAACGAAAGTAAATGGAGTGTCATCGCCTAACAAATCACGAAGAACTTCGAACGTTACACCACCGAATGCAGCGTGACCACTTGGGTAAGCTGGGAATGGAGGAGTAGGACGAACAGGTTCTTCGGTGTTAATTACAGAAACACCAACTGGATCCCAAGTAATGTCTTTAACGGTATCTGGGTTCAAGTCTTCGCTGCGAATACCGGTAACTGGGCGCCACAAGTTGTAGAAGAATTTACTGTCCCATGCAGCAATACCAACATCAGCCATGCCGATGTTAACCATAGCAAGAGTACGTGCAAGTTCTAGAGGATCAGTAAGACCTTCTGCTTTAGCGATTTGGATTGCGATTTGGTTATAAATACGTGGTGGTACACCGATTAAAGGTACGCCATCGTAGCCCCAGTAGTTACCAATGAAGCGAGTTTCGTCGGTACCAGTGCTAACGGTATTGGTATTGGTAGGAGCACCACCAATAGCTGCAACGCCTGCGTAAGCTTCTGCGTATTCTTCACCTTCTAATGATGGAGGTGGAGCAATACGGAATTGATCGCCAGCGGCCATGAAGAATGGCTTAACGTTACCCCAGTAAGCACCTAGAGCAAGGTTAAATTCACCCGCAGTCGGAGGAGTGTTTGGATCTGGTTGCCATTCACCGATGTTACGAGTGCCGCCGTTTACTTTGGTACCGAAATAAGTAACGTTTGCGCCACCGGCTACACGTCCGCCTTCACCGAAGTCTGCTTCTGCACGGCCAGAACGGTCGCCAGCACGAAGGTCGCGCATTGCTTTAAATGCAGCAATACCTACGTCTTTACCCGCTTTATAGCTAGCTTGGCTGGTGAATGATTTGATACGAGTAACTTCTTCGTCTTTAATTTCTGTTAGACGGGCTTCTTGAGCTGGGTATAAACGCTTAAGAGTGCGGAATGCTGCGAAAGCAACTGCTGCATCAGGAGATGCGTTTGCAGGAGCAACTAGACCGGTAGCAGCGTATGAATTGTATTCGTCTTCAATTGCGTTTAATGCATCAAAAACAGCAACTTGTACCATGGCTAATGCACGACTGGTGCGGGTTGGACCACCTTGGTTAGCTGGAGCTGGTTCGTCTTGAGACGGAGGAGTGTGGTCAAGCGCTACGGTGTCAAGTGCAACGGTGTGCCAGAATTTAACGCGCTCAGATAGGTTATCAACAGAAGAATAAAAATCGTCATAACCAACTGCTTGCAAGCGCCATAGGTTACCGGCTTGGATGGTAGACTTACTTAGTTTACCGATGTAGCCAACAGATTGAGATGTTGATTGACTGCCAGTGGCAGATTCTTCTGCGAATACAGAGCCGGCGGCCATACCCAAAGACGACGCGATTAAAATCGCTGATAGTTTTTTCATCTTCATCATGATTCTTCCCTTACATAGATGATTGAATTGATTTTTTAACGGCGCTACGTAGTTCTTTACGTAACTTTGTAAATTTCGAGCTTAGTCTGTAACACGATCTAAAAACTATATTTCGATATGCGATTTCGAGCTGAACCAAAGTCGGTCAACTTGATAACCGCTGTTGAAAGATAGAGTCAGTAAATTTCAACGAGGGAAATGCTAACACGGGATTTTGCGATGCTGACCTGAATAAAATTTTAAAAAAAACTATCTTATCGATAATTAAAATCTATTGACGTTCATAGTAATTCGAGCAACAGAAATACACTTACAAACGTAAATAAATGTAATTAATGTGGAAAAATTAAAATACAGAAAATTAGATATGTCTAAATTAAAAAACTAATTTAAGATTAGAACTAAGTAGAAAGTATTAAGAAAACGTTTAGAAAAAGTTAAGACGAAAAACGTTTCTTAGTAGTTAAAAAAGAGGAGTTTGGAGAACGATTTTTTGAATTTGGAAAGCTTTGGGCCCGAAATGCGTCGGAAAAACCCCGAAATATTTAAATGTTAAAATCTGCAAAAAGACTAAAAAACAATCATTTCGAACAAAAAATTGAACCGCCTACATTTTTCAAATATCGATTGTTGTTTAACTAACATCTAAAAAAATGTACATACGGCAAAAAATGTTGAAAGTTCAGACAAGAATTATGGAGCTTCATCAGCAACACAATTATCAAAAATTGATAAAAAAATAGCCAACTCTCAGTAGCGAGCAAAAAAATAATCTCGACGCCCATCAATAACAAGAGACATGACTAAAACAATCTAGGCTTAGGCAGTAAATCGGCTGAAATTGCAGCAACTTTTGTAAGGGTATAGCAATTCAAATACTTGATCAAACGACCAAAATATTTATTTTTTAAGAAATGCTCAATTCAAATAAAATATACGAGGCTGTAAAAATAAAAGAAATGTCAATTAACTCAGAGCTTCCTAAAACCTACGCCCTATCCTCAACATCCATAATGAAAAGCAACTGACCTAAACCAAAAGCTGGAAATTACTGCTTTAAAGTGTGCACACTGATTGAAGCAGTAACTAATTGGATTGCGACTTTTTAACAAGCCACTAATTTAACAACAGACCAAACGAAACACTTAACTTCACAGCCAGTATACTAATGAGTCTAAAAAAATAAATCACTGCCAACGTTTCGGATTACTGTTAATTTCACGCTAAGCAGATATAAACCGAAGTTGTCGACAGTGCTATGAATAAAATTACCGAATATAGGAACCTCTGATTAACTCATCCATGATTTAATCAGAGGACAGAAATTGAAAATGTGATTTCCAATTTCTTCAC